>NZ_JBVJIA010000030.1:0-84335 GCF_055586505.1 Streptosporangium sp. NPDC050148
CCCCCCCCCCCCCCCCCCCCCCCCCCCCCCCCCCCCCCCCCCCCCCCCCCCCCCCCCCCCCCCCCCCCCCCCCCCCCCCCCCCCCCCCCCTCCCCTCAGGGGCCGCCCACGCGGATCCCACCCCCGCCGCACCCCCCGCGCCCGCCTGCGACGCCACCGGGACTCCCCCCGCCTACCACGGCAGGGTCCCCACCCCCAGGAGCGTGCTCGGCTTCGACCTCGGCGAGCGCGAGGTCACCTCGGCCGAGTCCGACACCCTGCTCGGCGCGATCGACAGGGCCAGTGACCGGGTCGTCTCCGGCACCCTGGCCACCAGCGCCGAGGGGCGCCCCCTGAAGTACGCCGTCGTCGGCACCCCGCACAACATCCGGAACCTGCGCGCGATCGAGACCTCGATCAAGCTGCTGCGCAACCCGCTCACCCCCGCGGGCGCCGCGAGGGTCCTGGCCAGGAACACGCCCGCGATCCTGTGGGTCGCCGGGAACGTGCACGGCGGCGAGGAGAGCGGCACCGACGCCGCCCTGAAGACCCTCCACGACCTGGCCGGGCGGGACGACTGCGCGGCCAGGCGCATCCTGGACAACGCCGTCGTGGTGATCCTGCCGACCCAGAACCCCGACGGCCGCGAGGCCGACACCCGGCGGAACGCCTACTCCTTCGACATGAACCGCGACTGGTTCGCGCGGACCCAGCCGGAGACCGACGGCAAGATCGAGCTGATGCGGAAGTACCCCCCGCAGCTCTTCATCGACGCCCACGAGATGGGCGGCACCGAGTACTTCTTCCCGCCGAACGCCGACCCGTTCTACCACGACATCGCCGAGCCGGCGATCGACTGGATCAACAACACCTACGGCGCCGCGATGATCGGCGAGTTCACCAGGCGCGGCATCCCGTTCTTCAACCGCGACGTCTACGACATGTTCTACATGGGCTACGGCGACACGGTCCCCACCACCGGCTTCAACGCCGCGGGCATGACGTTCGAGAAGGGCAACGCCTCCCCGATCGCCGCCCGTACCTTCGAGCAGTGGCTCACCCAGTGGGTCTCGCTCTCGGCCGCGGCGGCGAAGAAGACCGAGATCCTCACCACCTGGCACGGCATGTACGCCGAGGCCTTCAAGCAGGGTCTCGAAGGAAGGCTGGAGCCGAACCAGGTCTACAACCCGGGCAACGAGGTCATCACCCAGGTGCCCGACCGGAAGGTGCGCCACTACTTCCTGCGCGCGGACGACCCGGCCAAGAAGGCCGAGACCGACCTCGTCGTACGGCGTCTCCAGCGGATGGACGTCCAGGTGTTCAGGCTGGCCAGGCCGCTGACGGTCGGTGACTTCAAGCCCTACGGCAGGCCCGGGACCAGGACCACGCTGCCCAGGGGCACCTACTGGATCCCGATGGCCCAGGGCCAGAAGCACTGGATCCAGGCCATGCTGAACGAGGACACCTACACGCCGTTCCCCTACTTCTACGACGTGACCGCGTGGAGCCTGCCGCTGCTCGGCAACGTCTCCGGCGGCTCCTCCGGCCGGGCCCTGCTCCCCCTCGCCACGCCGGTGCGGGCGGTGGACGCCCCCTCGGCACGGGTCACCACCTCCCGCGCGATCGGCGTCCTGCAGCTGTCCGGCGGCACCGCGCAGAACGCCGCCGAGTCCTCCGGCTGGCTCCGCCACCGCCTGGACCGCGAGTGGAAGCTGCCCTACCGGGTGCTCACCCCGGCCGACGTGGCCGCGGGCGGCCTGGCCGGGCTGGACGTGCTGCTCGTACCGGACGGCCCGGCGAACGCCGCGAACACCACCCTCGGCGAGACCGGCCGCGCCGCGCTGCGCGACTGGGTCGGCGCCGGCGGGCGCTACGTCGGCTGGTCGGGCGGCACCCAGCTCGCCGTGCTGGCCGGGATCTCCGGTGTGACGCTGACCGAGCCGACCTCGGACGTCCCCGGCTCGCTGCTGCGCACCACCGTGGCCCAGGGGCCGCTGAGCCGTGACGTCGGTCCGGACGTCATGCAGTTCTACGCCTACGACCTCGTCATGCGGGCCGCGAACCCGGCACACGTGCTGACCTCCTACCCGGCCGCGGGCTCGCCCGAGTGGTTCCTGTCCGGCTTCGCGCTGGGCGCCGAGGAGCTCGCCGGGACGGCGGCGTCGGTCGCCGAACCGGTCGGCGCCGGTCACGCGGTGCTGTTCGCCGCCGAGCCGAACTTCCGGGCCTTCACCGACGGCACGGCGAAGATCGTCGCCAACGCGATCACCGCCGACCTGCCGTCGGCCTCGGCCCGGTCGTCGCGCGCCCCTGCACCCGACGCCTCCAGGGCGGCGGCGGCCGTCCCGGACCGCGAGTCGCCGATCCGCGTCACCGTCGCGGCGTCCGGCCGTGACCGGGTCGCCTCGGTGCTGAAGGGCCTCGGCGCCGTCTGGACCGAGCAGGCCGCCACCGGCGGCGCGGTCCGGTTCACGGTCGCCAACCCCGGCGGCCTGGACGCGCACGAGCACCCCTGGGCCGGGAGGCTCCCCGGCGCGCTGCGCACCGCGGGTGTCTCCCCGCTCGCGGTGGTCCTGCCGAACTGACCGGGCGCGGCGCGCGGCTCGTCTCCTCACGGGCCGCGCGCCGCGTTCTCACACGATCCGGACGACGTGCTTCCCCTGGACGCCGCCGGCCTCCAGCGCGCGGTGCGCCCCGGCGATGTCGGCGAGCGGGTGCACGGTGTCCACCACCGGCCGCAGCGCCCCGCTCTCCACGTACGCCGTCAGGTCGGCGAAGAGCCGGTGGGTGGGGTTCCCGCTGAAGAACCGCACCCTGCGGGAACCGAACACGACGGAGGCGATGACGTACGACAGAGAAGGGACGACCTTCCGGCTGTCGAAGGTGATCGACACCATGCGCCCGCCAGGCGCCAGGAGGCGGCGGTAGGCGCCCAGGTCGGTGCCGGCGCTGTCGAAGATCACGTCGAACGGCCCGAGGTCGGCCGGGCCGGTGGTCGCGTAGTCGAGGACCTCGTCGGCGCCGAGATCCCGTACCAGGTCGAGGTTCCGCGCGCCGGCGAGCCCGGTGACGCGTGCGCCGTAGGCCCGGCCGAGCTGGACGGCGACGCTGCCGACCCCGCCGGCGGCACCGCGCACCAGCAGCCGCTCCCCCTCCCTGAGACGGGCCCTGTCCCTCAGCGCGGTGATCGCCGTCGTGCCGACGGGCAGCGCCGCGGCCTGGACCAGGTCGAGCCCGGCCGGCGCGTGGGCCAGCTGCCGGGGACGGACGACCACGAACTCGGCGCTGCTCCCGAAGACCCCGCGCGGCAACGTCCCCCACACCCGGTCGCCCACGGCGAGGCCGGACATGGCCGACCCCAGGGCCGCGACCTCACCGGCGAAGTCGATCCCGGTGCGCTTCGGGAAGCCCCACCCCGGCGGCAGTCCCGTCACGGGCCGTATCCTCCCCGCCCGGCCCATGAGCTCGCCCCCGTTCACGGTGGTGGCGTGGACGCGCACCAGCACCTCCCCGGGACCGGCGACCGGTGTGGGCACCCTGCCCTCGTACAGCACCTCCGGAGGCCCGTACCTGTCGTACAGGGCCGCGCGCATCTGGCTCACCGTCGCCGTCCGATCCGCCGGTGTCCACCGGCATTCTCCGGACCCGCCGCTCCGCACCTCGCGCGGCCGAGCGGATCCGCCCTCGTCACCTGGGGAAAGAGCCCCGGTGCGGTCAGGCTATGGTCCAAACGGACGGGGTAGCCCACTTAGAGACGATGTGAGACACATGCCTTCTCGTTCCTCTCGGATACCGCGCGCCTCCGGCACCGTTCCCGCCCAGGGGGGCGGGCTGCGGGCGGACGCGCGCCACAACCGCGACCGCATCGTCGCGGCCGCCGGTGAGGCCTTCGCCGCGCGCGGGCTCGACGTGCCGATGACCGCGATCGCCCGCCGGGCCGGTGTCGGGACGGCCACGCTCTACCGGCACTTCCCCACCCGGGAGTCGCTGGTCACGGAGGTCTTCGCCGACCGGCTCACCGCGTGCGCGTCGGTCGTCGACGACGCCCTCGCCGACCCCGACCCGTGGCGCGGATTCCGTACGGTCATCGAGAGGGTGTGCGCCATGCAGGCCGTCGACCGGGGGTTCACCGCGGCGTTCCTGCGGGCGTTCCCCGGCGCGGCCGGCTTCGGGCGGGAGCGCGCCCGCGCCGAGCACGGGTTCGCCGAGCTGACCCGTCGGGCCAAGGAGTCCGGTCACCTGCGCGCCGACTTCGACCACACGGACCTCACGCTGCTGCTCATGGCCAACAACGGCATCACCGCCGGCTCCGCCGAGGCGGCGTCGGCGGCGTCCCGGCGGCTGGTGGCCTACCTGCTCCACTCCTTCCGCGCCGACCGCGCCGACCCGGCCGTCCCGTTGCCGCCGCCGTCACCGCTCGGCCTGGAGCACGTGCACGGCCTGGCGGGATGACGCGGGCCCGCGTCCCCACGAACGACGGGCCCGCGGGCGGCCGGAGCGCCTCGGTCAGAGCGCCTCGGCCAGGGCGCGGGCCAGGTTGCCGGGGGCGTCGGGCGCGTACCGCAGGAACAGGTAGGGCTCGGTGAGCTCCAGCTCGATCAGGGCCGGGGCGCCGTCGGCCAGGCGGACCAGGTCGACCCGGGCGTACAGCAGGGTCGGGTATCCGGCGAGCACCCGTTCGGCCAGCGCGACCTGGTCCGGGTCGGGGTCGCGGAACCGGCCGTGGTCGTCGGTCCCCTGTCCCGGCTTGCTGGCCTCGCCCCCCAGCATGGCGTTGCGCCGGACGGCGTGGCTGAACCGGCCGCCGAAGTAGAGCAGCGAGGTCTCCCCCTCGGTCTCGACCATGTCCAGGTACGGCTGGATCATCGCGGTCCGCCCCGCGCCGGTCAGCCGGGCCACGTGCGCCTCGGCCTCGGCACGGTCGGCGGTCCTGATGGTGTCGCGGGCCCCCACCGAGATCGACGGCTTGACCACGTACTCGTCGAGGTCCGGGAAGTCCACGGCCTCGCCCGGCACACCCCAGTAGGTGGGGATGATGGGCGCGTCCAGCTCCCGCAGGTAGGTCTTGTCGGTGTTGCGCTCCAGCACGTCGGCCGGGTTGAGCAACCGGGTGACCGACCCGACGCGCCGCGCCCAGGCGAGGAACTCCGCCCTGCGGTCCACGTAGTCCCAGGTGGTACGGACCACGACGGCGTCGAACGCCGCCCAGTCGACCCCGGGGTCGTCCCATCGCTCCACCCGTCCGGTGATCCCCGCCTCGGCCCAGGCGGCGACGGCGATCTCCTTCTCGTCGTCCACCTTCTCGGGGTCGGCCCAGGTCACGTACACCGCGGAAGCTCCCACCGGAACATCTCCCTCTGTCAGCACCAAACTAATAGGAGACACCTTACTTAGGGAGGTCTCCCGGCAGCCGCCCGCCCCCGGGAGCCGTGACGAGAAACGAGGGACGGTGCGGTGGTGCCGGGTGGTCCCGGTCACCGTCGTTGAGGACGCCGGAGACCACCAGGACCTCCCCGGGCCCCGGTTCAGAGCAGCCGACGCCGGGGTGAGGCCCCGGCCCGTCAGTTCACGGTCAGGCCGCGCAGGGCGAGGATGGCGGCGGCCTGGACGGGGCTGACGACCGCTCCGCGCAGCGACCGGAGCCGGGTGTCGTCGACCTCGCCCAGGTCGGCACCGCGCAGGTCGGCACCGGCGAAGACCGTCTCGACGGTACGGGTGCCGATCAGGCGGCAGTCCTCGAACACGGTCTTGGTGAAGTCACAGCCCGACAGGTTCGCGTCGTCGAGGCGGACACCACGCAGGTGCAGGCCCCGGAACGAGCAGCCCACCAGCTCGGCCAGCGTCAGGTTGCAGCCGTCGAACCGGTAGCCGGTGCCCCGGCAGGTGGAGAGCACGGCACCGATCATGCGGCAGCCGGTGAAGGAGGCGTCGGTGAGCAGGGCCGACTCGAAGACCGCGCCCGACAGGTCGACGTCGCCGAAGACCGCGTCGACGAGGTCGGCACCGCCGAACCTGAGCCCGGCTCCCCCGCCACCGGAGAAACGGGCCCCGTCCAGATCGGCCCGGCGGAAGTCGGCCCCCTCCAGCACGCACCCCTCGAAGGCGGCGTCCACCAGCGACGCCCCGGCGAGGTCGGCGCCGGTGAGATCGCACTCCGTGAAGACGTAGGGGCCGTCCTCGGCCAGGTGCCCGCCGAGCGAGAGCCCCGCCAGGTCGGCCCCTTTGATCTCTCGCTGGTCCGCCAGCAACCTCGCCGCATCCATGCGGCGATTCAAGCAGCCCGCCCCGACAGAATCACCGGGCGCCTCCACGGGACAGAAGGCCGACCCGCGGGTCAGGTGACGACCGGCTCCCCGGCCAGGAGTTCGGCGGCGGCCTGGCCGCAGACGCGGGCGGCCCCGTGGGTGGCGATGTGGACCGCGCCGAGGTCGGAGCGGCCGGGCAGGCCCATCTCCACCACGACGGCGTCGGCACGGGCGGCCAGGAGGTGGCGGAGCGCGTCGGTCTGCCAGGCGTGGCGGTGGGCGTCACGGACCACGACGACCAGCGGACGCCCGGTCGCGGCGACGAGCGCGGCCTCGATCGCCCCGCCGGTGGCGGTGGCGGCCTCCAGCCTGGTGACCGTGGTCCCGGCCAGCAGCTTGCCGAGCGGCTCGCCGACCCCCCAGGGGGTGTCCTTCTCGATGGCGAGGTTCATCTCGGGGGCCAGCTCGACGACGTGCGGCGGGGAGGCGAGCGGGAGCACCGCGGCCGCGGAGCGGCGGGTCACCCGAAGGGCCCGTCGTGCGGCGGCCAGGCCGATCGGCGGTCCGGAGGGGGTGCGCGCGTCCTCTGCGGGGTTCGCGGACGTCCGGCGCGCCGCGGAGGTGGTCCAGAGGGCCAGCTCGCAGACCCTGCGGGCCGCGTCGGCCAGCCGCTCCTCGTCGAGCCGGCCCTCGATCACGGCGTCCACGATGGCGTCGCGGACCGCGATCGCGGTCTCCTCGTCGGCGTGCTCGCCGCCCACGCAGATCGCGTCGGCGCCCGCGGCGACGGCGAGGACCGAGGCGCCGCCGATCCCGTACGAGCGGGAGACCGCGGCCATCTCGATGCCGTCGGTGACGACGACGCCGTCGAAGCCCAGCTCGTCCCTGAGCAGGCCGTGCAGGATCGGCCGGCTGAGCGTGGCGGGCATCGCGGGGTCCAGGGCGCCGACCAGGAGGTGACCGGTCATGATCGTGCGTACCCCCTGGGCGACGGCCGCGCGGAAGGGGCGCAAGGCCACGTCGCGCAGTTCCTCGGCGGTGGCGGTGACGAGCGGCACGCCGTGGTGGGAGTCGACCGAGGTGTCGCCGTGGCCGGGGAAGTGCTTGGCGCACGCGGCCACGCCCGCCGACTGCATGCCCCGGATCCAGGCGGCGGTGTGCCGGGCCACCAGGTCGGGGTCGGCACCGAAGGAACGCAGCCCGATGACCGGGTTGTCAGGGTTGGAGTTCACGTCCGCCGAGGGGGCGAAGTTGAGGTTGACCCCCGCGGCGGCCAGGTCGCGGCCCAGGTCCGCGGCGATCTCCTCGGTGAGGGCTGGGTCGTCGGCCACGCCGAGGGCGAAGTTGCCCGGCCGGGTGCTGCCGTCCACGGCCTCCAGGCGGGTGACCTCGCCGGACTCCTCGTCGATGCCGACGAGGAGCTGGGGGTTCTCCTCGCGGAGCGCGGCGGTGAGATCGGCGACCTGCGCGGGGGTGGCGATGTTCCGGGAGAAGAGCACCACGCCGGTCAGCCCCTCACCGAGCCGGCGACGGAGCCAGTCGGGCGGCGTTCTGCCCTCGAAGCCGGGAAAGACGACCGTCTCCGCCAGACGGAGCAGCTCTGGGCCGCGCTTCATTCACCCTCCTCGCCTGACGACCGGCCGGTGTTCCCTGCCGAGGACGCGTCAGACACCACGTTGCCCGACCCGCCGGGAAAGCGCTCCCACGGCGGCTTGGGCGCAAATCTAATAGGAAAGTTTCCTAATTGCTAGGGGGTTGACCATGGGTCTTCGTCATGGACCCGCCGATTTCGTGATCACACCCCGTTGTGCGCGGACCGTACGGGAACACGTCGCGGACGGGAGCCCTCACCGGCACGGCCCGGACGCTGTCCCGCACCTCCCTGCCAAGGCATCCGATCCGGCCACCTTCCTGGGCGGGCACCGTGGCCGCCACCTCCGGTCGGCGCACGGCGTGGCGGCTCCCCGCGCCCTCGCGGATCACCGGAAGGCGTCACCCCCCTCCCGCACCGCGGGACACCTCGCCCGATTCACCATGCGAGACCCTTTATTACCCATTTGCATCATCTTGATGAGCATCTGACGGTTTAGTGCACATATAGAAGCGCGAATACCATCATGCCTTCCATGTCAGATGACGGCGGCGAGAATCCCGTACGCCCGAGGATGAGGGACTCAGGATCTTCTTCGTCACCTAATTCAGGTACCGCCATAAGAAGATATATTCGCGAAGCCATCGCTTTACGCCGGCACATGTTTCAAGATCTCGAAAAGCCCGTCCGTCGACCGTACAGGGATCGGTACATGATTTCGTTCGACAACAGGACCGCCCGGCTCCAGCGGATCGAGCGCGGCGAGGAGGGCTATGGAGAGGGCGATCCCGCCTCCCAGGCGGTCCGCTTCTACCTGGACCACCTGGTCGACGACGTGGTCGCCAGAGCCGCAGGGGAAGGCGTCACGAGCGCGCGGGAGCCCGTCGAGCTGCTGATCAGCCTCTCCGGCTTCTCCCCGCTCACCACGATCATCACCTGCAAGGCGCTGAAACCCCGGCGGCTCCTCGTTGTCTCCTCCGAGACCGCCCAGGACAGCATCGACGTCATCGCCGAGAGCCTGGTGGGTCCCGGCCGGCTACGGCAACGCGACTTCACGCACCGTTCCTGCACCCCCACCGACCCATTAGGGATTTACCGGATTGTCAAGGAGGAATTGGACAGACTCCGCCCGGCCGACGGCTCCCGCCCGTACGCGATCATCGACATCACCGGCGGCCGGAAGGTCATGAGTGCGGCGGCGGCCCTGGCCGCCTGGCAGCTGGGACTGGATCTCTGTTATGTCGACAGCGTGTACGACCCCGTGCGGCACCGCCCCATTCCCGGCTCGGACCGGCTTCTCATCCTCGACAACCCCACCGCCCTTTTCGGCGAGCAGGAGATGGCCGGGGCGCTGCAGGTCTTCGCCAGCGGCGCCTTCGAAAGCGCGCGACAGCGATATGACGAGTTGTGCGAGAGCCTGGCGGCACCGGGGCGAGCGCGTTTCATGCGGGCCCTGTCGGATCTGTACGGGGCCTGGTGCGACCTGAATCTCGACCGGCTCCCCGCGTGCGTGGAGACGGTCGAGGCGGCGCTCGCCCACGAGTCGTACCAGATCAGCGCAGAGACGACCGAACGGATCACGCGCCAGGTCGCCTTCCTGCGGCGGCTGGCCGCGGGAGACCGGGACAGCCTGGTGATCGGCTGCTTCGTGCTCGGCGAGCACTATCGGGAGCTCGGCCGCCACGACTTCGCCGCGCTGCTGTCCTACCGGACCATCGAGGGCTGCCTGGCCGGGCGGCTGGAGTCACTGGCGCCCGGCTTCACCTGCGACCGGCCGGACTACTCCCTCCTCACCGACGACGTGCCGGGCCTGCGGGAGCGCTACGGCCGAATCCAGTCCTCCCTGGGCCGGACGGGGGCGATGGACACCCTGCCACCCGTCATCGGACTGATGAGCGCGGCGGCCCTGCTCACGGCACTGGGCGACACGCTGCCCCGCAGGGCCGGGATCTCCGAGACCCCCGCCCTGTCGCACCTCAACACGCTGGTCACCGCGCGCAACAGGTCGATCCTGGCCCACGGCGACCGTCCGGTGAGCCCGAAGGACAGCCTCACCCTCGGCACCAAGGCCCGTATCGTCCTGCGCGCGGCATGGGCCGTACGAGGAGCGGCCGAGAACGTCACCGCGCTCTGCGACGACCTGCGGTTCGTCCGCACCGACCGGTAGGGCGACGACGTGCTCGGCACCATGCTGCTCATGGCGATCCCGCTGGTGTGGCTCATCGAGTACTCCCGCGAGGTCCGCGTCGTCCTGAACGCCCCTGACGGGGCGATCCGGCTCCCGCTCACCTACCGGGCGGGCCTGCCCGAGAAACTGGCCCGGATCGGCGCGGACATCCGCGACGTCGAGGAGGATCTACGGAAGGGCTTCGTCAGCGCCAGGCTGACCGGCGGCAGCGGTGACTACTTCCGCCTGAGCGGGCCTCGCTACGACATCTTCGTCAGCAACCAACCGGAGCTGCACAGCGGCGAGCCCCTGGCGGTCGTGACCTCGGTGAAGCAGCGCACGCGCCCCTCCCGCACGGAATTCACGGTCAGTGCCGCGGTGTCCTTCCATCCTCCCTCCCAGCAGCGCGTCTGCGACATGGAGGCCGTCCACCGGGAGGTGCGGGAACGGATCCGCGCCGCCCGCCGGGCCCGCGACCTCGCCGCCGAGCACCTCGGCTCGCCGGACGAGCGGATCATGGAGAGCGCCCGCCTGCACGCGGACGTGCGCCGCTACTATTCGGCGCTGCTGATGATGATCGACCTCCTCGCGCTGCGGATCGAGCACGAGGAGAAGGTCAGTCTCCCGGGCGAGGTCCTCGGCCCATCGCCGCTCTTTCCTGCCGACACCCTCCCGGTCCGCCTGTACGGCCCGGCCGACGGGTTCGGCATCGGCACCCCGGTCACCGTGGAGGCCGGGAGGGACAAGGCGAGGGTACGGGTCGAGTCGGCCGGCGAGGGCGTGCTCCACCTGGCGCGGCCGGACCGCCTCACCCTCCCGCCGGGAACGCGGGTGACCCTCACCAGCACCGCGCGCTTCGCACTGGCACCGCACTCCTACGCGGTCAACCGGCTGCTGCAGGAGGAGGTCGTCGGCGACTGGGACATGCTGGCGCGGATGCTCAGCGCGCCCGCGACGCTCCCCGCCCTTCCCTCACCCCCGCCACCGGTCCGTTTCCTCTCCCCGGAGCTCAACGCCGAGCAGCGCGCGGCCGTCGCGGGCGCGGTGGGCAGTCCGCACGCCTTCTTCATCCAGGGCCCGCCCGGGACCGGCAAGACCACCGTGATCACGGAGATCGTCCGGCAGCTCGTGGAGCGCGGGGAACGTGTGCTGCTGCTCGCGCCGATGCACGTCGCGGTCGACGAGGTCCTGCGGCGCCTCAGCGATGTCGAAGGCGTGTTCCCGCTGCGCGCGGTGTACGACGACACCCGGGTACGGCCCGAGCTGCGGCGGTTCACGAGAACGGAGATCGTGGGTGAGATCGCGCGCAGGGCACGTCGTCCCGGGGACTCCGGGGTGGCCGGGTGGCGTGCCGAGGCGGCCCGCCTCGCACACGAGCGCGAGCGGATCGAGGCCTACGTCGAGGCCAGGCGGGCCGCGGCCGAGGCGGCCGCACGGCATGAGGCATCGTCACGCGAACGCGCGCGCAACCGCGCCCGGCACCGTGCCGTCGCGGAGAAGGCCGAGTGGCGGGCCTTCGCGGCCGCGGAGGCCCACCGGGCCGCCGAGGCGCGGCTGGCCCACGCCGGGCACGCCGAGCGCCTGGCGCGGGAGGCCCTCGACCGGTTCGAGGCCGAGGCGACGATCGGGCCGAGAGTGCTGGCGTGGTTCGGGGCCGGGGAGCTGGGCCGGCTGCGCCGGGCGCACCGGGCGGCGCACGGTGAGCTGGACGCGGCCCAGGGGGCC
This sequence comes from Streptosporangium sp. NPDC050148, assembly GCF_055586505.1. NCBI lineage: Bacteria > Bacillati > Actinomycetota > Actinomycetes > Streptosporangiales > Streptosporangiaceae > Streptosporangium > Streptosporangium sp. NPDC050148. The sequence continues at coordinate 11,708 of NZ_JBVJIA010000030.1, forward strand.
CACCGGCACACCGCCACGGCACGCGCCGAGGAGCAGTGGCATCTGGAGGCCGTCCGGGCGCGAGGCACCGAGCAGGACGCCCACGACGGCAGGGTGTGCGCGCGGGCCGCGCGGCTGGCCGAGGAGGCCGGGGAGGCGCGCCTGCGGACGGCGGGCCTGCTGCCCGACCCCGGCATGGCGGACGCCGGCGACGCCGAGATGATCGCGCGGGCCGACCGCGCCCGGGAGCGCGAATGGCGCCTGGACCGCTACGCCCACCTCGAACAGCGCTGGTTCCAGCTCACCGGCCTGGACCGGGCGGCGGGGCCGGACGGACAGCGGGACGTCACGACCAGGCTGGGCGAGCAGCTCGCCGCCTCGGCCAACCTCGTCTGCTGCACCACCGTCGGATTCGGCGGCATCAAGGACCTGCGCGACGAGGAGTTCGACACCCTCATCGTCGACGAGGCCAGCCGGGTCGTCGACAGCGAGTTCCTCATCGGGGCCAAGCAGGCCCGCCGGTGGGTGCTGGTCGGGGACGAGAAGCAGCTTCCCCCCTATGTCGAGGCCCGGGACGAGCACTTCCTGCACGCGTTGAACGCCCTCCACATGACCGACAGGGGCGCCGTCCCCGACGTCCGCTCCGCGGTCGACACCCTGGGACGCCTGTGGAAGGAGGACGAGGAGCTGCACCGGTTCCGCGCCGACTCGGTCCTGGAGATCACCGAGCGCGTCCGATCGCGCGGGCACTGGCCCAGGCCGTACAGGGACGCCTTCTCCAAGGGGCGGCGCCGGCTCCGCGACCATGGCGCCGACGCCGACCGGGAACTGCTCGGCGCGATGCGCACCCACCTCGTGCGCAGCCTGTTCGAGCGATGCGTCGTGCAGGCCCCGCCGTCCCTGCGCCAGGAGCTCGTCGAGCAGCGCAGGATGATCGACCCCATCGCCGCCCTGGTCAGGGACCCTGTGTACGGCGGACGCTACGTCAGCCCGTCACCGGAGGTGCTGGCGGCCTCGGGGGTGACGCCGCTCGTGACCGGCCAGACGTTCCGGCAGCCACTGGTCCTCGTCGACACCTCCGGTCACCCCAGGGCGGACGAGAGGCTCGTGGGCACCGGGTTCGTCAACGACCACGAAGCCGATCTCGTCGCCTCTGCCTGCAGGATCTGGGAACAGGAGCTGACCGCCCGCGGGGAGAGGGAGGTGACCGTCAGCGTGCTGACCTTCTACCGCGCCCAGGCACGCGCGATCCGGCAACGGCTGGAGGCACCCGGAGGGCCGGGGTTCCGAACCCTCAGGTTCCAGGTGATCGACTCCATCGACGCGATCCAGGGGCAGCAGAGCGATCTGGTCGTCATCAGCTTCTGCCGTACCCGGCGCGGCCCTCTGCGCGAGCGGCCGGGCTTCGCCCTGTGGCTGCAGGACATTCGCAGGCTCAACGTCGCGTGCAGCCGGGCACGTCGCTCGATCATGCTGGTCGGTCACCTCAACACCCTTCTCGGGCTGCGAGGGGTACCCGAGGCGGAGCGTTTCTACGCGAACCTGGCCGCCCGGTTCTCCCCCGGCGCCCCCTCCGCGCTGCTGATCAAGCAGCTGGAGGAGACGCCCTCGTGAAGATCACGCGGATCACCCCGGTCGCGCTCGGGGACGACGCGGTCGCCGTCGTCTCGGAGGCGTTCCTGCCGATGCTGTACTGGCGCGGCGTGCCGGTGCTGGTCAGACGGTCACGCGAGCTGACGTCGCTGGAACGCTTCGTCCTGGAGATGGGACTGGCACTCGGCACGGTCGAGCCCGCCGACTTCTCCGCGGTGACAGGACTGCCGTCCGGCGTGCTCGCTGGAGCGGCGTGGCGGTTGGTCGCGGACGGGGTACTGGCGTCCGACGGTGTCGGCTACCGGGTGGATCCCGGGCGGGCGACGGACGCTCTGAGGCGGCAGGCCGTCGACGGGCTGGTGCGCTCGTCCGCCGACTTCGTCCTGCTGCCGCGCACCGGTGACCTGCTCGTCGTCGGCTCGGAGCAGGGCCCGGGTCAAGGCTCGGGGCAGGGCCCCGGACAGGGCGGCTGGCTGCGTGACCTCGAACGCCGACAGTTCACCGCGGATCAGCGGGCCCCCGTCCCGCCCGGCCTGAGACAGTACGGCAGGGCGGCCTACCTGGGCATGCGCGTCCGCGAGGGGACGGTACGGGGAGAGGCCGCGGGCATCGTCGACGTGCCGGTCCCCGACCACGGTGACGTCCCCCTGGTGGAGGACCTGAGAGGCGGACCTGGAGGACCGGATCTGCCGGGGCTGTGCCCGGCCCCCCGCTGCCGTGCCGTGGTGCGCGGAGGCCCCGGCGGGCACGTCGCGGACGTCACCCTGATCGGCTCCGGCCGACGTACCGGGAAGGATCGCGAGCGGGTCGAGCTGGAGGTCCGGCTGAGCGGCGCCGATCAGCTGTTCGATCGGTGGCTGGAGCCGGCCGGCCGTCTCGGTGACCCGGTGACGCGGCGGGCCGCCTGGAGGGAGCTCGGCCCGCGGGACGGCCATGACGGGCCGCTCCCCGATATGCGAAGACGCGGACCGGCCGCGTGGGAGGTGCTGGTGACCGGGGAGGTCACCCGGGCGATCTGCGACGAGGGCCGGACGCCGGGCGAGATCGCCGGGCTCGCCCTGCAGGGCGAGGAGGCGGTGGTCGAGGTCTCCTGCCGGTTCTTCCCTGCCGACGACGAGGCCCGCCTGCTGTTCGCGCGGGACGACGTCGTCACATCGGTGATGTCGGCGGACGACCCGGCCGCCGAGCTGGAACGAGCCTGCTCCGAGGCGCGAAGGCACCACGGGGACGCGCTGACCGAGGAGTCGGTCCGCGAACGGATATGGGCACTGGGCCACTACGCGCTCGCCTACGAGCTGCGCCGACGCGAGGACTTCGCCTATGACTGACCGGCTCGACCTCGGCGCGCTCACCTTCGACGAGGGGTTCTTCCTGCTGCGCGACGCTCCCCGGACCCACGGCCCGTACCGGCCCGGCGAAGGGGACCGCGACGGGGCGCGTGACGGCTACCGGCACGTCTTCACCTACGCGGGATCCCCCCGGACCATCAAGGAGGCGGCACTCGAACTGATCACCGGGGCTCGTGACAAGGTGTTCGTGGCCAGCTACCTGCTGGGCGAGAAGTCCCTGCTGGAGGCCCTGTACGCCACGGCGGCACGGCTGCGGGGCGGCGTATACGTCGTCTCCGAGCTCAGCGAACAGAGCCTGCGCCGCCGTCTGGCCGAGCTGGAGGACGACCGGAACGCCGGGGACGTCGACGACGCCGTGCGCACCCAGCGCAAGCACTTCGCCGAGCTGACCCGGCACGGTATCGCGGTACGGGGACACCCCGACTGCCACGCCAAGTTCGTCGTGGTGGACGACCGGGTCGCCCTGATCTCCAGCGCCAACCTGGACACCAACGGGCTCAACACGATCGGGGAGAACGGCGTCGTCGTCACCGAGCCCGCCGAGGTGGACAGGATCGCCCGGTTCTTCGTACGGCTGTGGCATTCCTGTCCCTACGAGATGCCACCGGGATCAGCGACCTACTCCGTGCAGCGGCGCGAGCCGGAACCGAGCCCGTGCCGCGTCCCGCTTCCCGGGAAGCCCTCCGGTCCGGGCGTCATCTGGACCCATGACGACGAGTCGTTCATCCTCGACCACCTGCACGACGTGATCGACCGGGCGCGGAGCAGCCTCATCCTGGCCACCTTCTCGCTGAACGGGCTCGGCGGCCGGCGGGATCTGCTCCTCGGACCGCTGGAGCGCGCGATGGGGAAGCGGCCGCTACGGGTCGACCTGCTGTGCCGGGGACGCAACAACATGGCCGTCCACCGTGCCGACGCCACCGCCCTGGCCGATCTGGGGGTACGCGTGCACGCCGACTCTCTCAACCACGCCAAAGGCGTCATCGCCGACCGGAGCGTGGGCGCGCTGTTCTCCGCGAACTTCGACGCCGCCCACGGGCTGCTCGACGGGGTCGAGACCGGGGTGCGGCTGGACGACCGGGCCGCGCTGGCGGAGGCCGTCCGCTACTTCACCCACGCAATGGCCGAGGCGGACCTGTCCTTCGCCCGGCGGCCGACCCAAAGACAGATGGACGCCCGGCTGGCCGCGCGATGGCGGAGGCCGTGGCCCCTGGAGCCGGTGCTCACGGTCGGCGCCGAGGAGGACGTCTGGCGGAGGTTCTCCGAGGCCGCAGCGAGACCGCCGGTCCTCTACACGCGGGAGCGCGGGGGCCGGCTGCTGCTGTACGCGGGCACGACCGTCTGGGAGCTCTCGCCCCGGCGCGACCGGACGTCCTGGACGCTGCTGCCGGCGCTGGCGGAGTCCTCACCCGGGGCAGGTGCCCTGCTGGAGAGCTGGCTGTCGCCGCCCCGGGGGCGAGGCCCCGGCGCCTCCGGTGTTTCCGGCACCCGGGGGATCTGCCCGGCCGTCCTCGAACGTCGGTGAACGGCGCCGGTCTCGCGCGGCCAGGCCGCCGTTCCCGCGGTCCCCGGGGTCCGGACCGTGCCGGCGATGTACGCCCCGGCCGTCGTCCCATCCCTGCGTCACTTCACCCGACAATCCCTGTAGCAAACGCTTGGTCACATTCGGGAGCCGGGATGAGCTGGAGCGTTCAGGTGAACAAGCGATTGCGCAAGGGCTCATAATGGGGGACGTGAACACGCGAAAGAACGCCGGCGGCGCGACCACGACCCCGGTCAAGCGCCAGGGCGCGACCAAGCGGACGGCCACCTCCGGCCCCGCGTCCGAGCGGCGCGACCACCTCGTCAAGCTCGCCGCCGAGCTCTTCGCCCGCAAGGGCTTCCAGGCGACCAGCGTCCGGGAGATCGCCAAGGAGGCCGGCATCCTGTCCGGCAGCCTCTACCACCACTTCGACTCCAAGGAGACGATCGTCGACGAGGTGCTGACCACCTTCCTCGACGACCTGGTGGGCCGCTACCGCGCCGCCCTGGAGGCCGGCGGCGATTCCCGCACGATTCTCTCAGAGATGGTGCGCATCGGGTTCAGCACCCTGGAGCCGCACCGCGCCGCGATCACCGTCATGCAGAACGACTGGAACTACCTGCGCTCCCTGCCCGGCGACCGCTTCGACTACCTGGTCAGGGCCGAGGACGAGGTCGAGCGGATGTGGGTGGAGCAGATCAAGCTCGGCCAGGCCTCCGGGCTGTTCCGCGCCGACGTCGACCCCAAGCTCACCTACCGCATGATCCGCGACACCATCTGGGTCGCGGTGCGCTGGTTCCGCCCCGGAGGCCGCCTCAACACCACGAGCCTGGCCGAGCACTACATCACCGTCCTGTTCGACGGCCTGGCGACCGGCGAGCGGAGCAGCCAGAAGGTGTGACGGCGTCGGCGAACCCGGCGCGGCGACCCGCACGGCCTGTGAGAATCAAGCGTCCGCGAAGTGAACGGAAGTGGTGTGCGAGCGTGGAGATTCTGCAGAAAGCCGTGCGCATGGCGCTCACCGACGTGGCCGACCCCGCCAAGGCCCCGATCATGCAGGCCTACATGAAGTCGGCGATGCCCTTCCTCGGCGTGCAGGCCGCCCCCCGCCGCGCCGCGCTGCGACGGGTCTTCGCCGAGTATCCGGTCGAGGTGTCGTACGCCTGGCAGGAGGCGACGTTGGCGCTGTGGCGGGGGGCCGAGTACCGCGAGGAGCGCTATGCGGCGATCGAGCTGACCGGCTTCCGCCTCTACCGGGCCTTCCAGACCACGGACACGCTGCCGATGTACGAGGAGATGATCGTCACCGGGGCGTGGTGGGACTACGTCGACGACCTCGCCGTCCACCGGATCGGCGGGCTGCTCGCCGCCTACCCCGACGTCATGCGCCCGCTGATGCTCCGCTGGGCCCGCGGCACCGACCTGTGGAAGCGCCGCACCGCGATCCTCTGCCAGAACCGCTTCAAGGCCGCCACCGACACCGGTCTGCTGTACGCCTGCATCGAGCCGAGCCTGTCGGACAACGACTTCTTCGCGCGCAAGGCGATCGGCTGGGCCCTGCGCGAGTACGCCAAGACCAACCCCGGCGAGGTCGTCCGGTACGTCGACCACACCGGCATCAGCGGGCTGAGCCGCCGCGAGGCCCTCAAGAACCTCCAGACCCGCTGAGCGCCGATCCCCCGCGGAGGCTTCCCCGGGGGATCGGGCGGCCCGATTTGACCTCGACTTAACTTGAGGGTTCAGGCTGTGCGCACGAGATCGACCACGAGGGGAAGGCTGGTCATGATGCGCGCGATTCAGGTACGGGAGTTCGGCGGTCCCGAGGTACTGGTGCTCGAGGAGGTCCCCGAGCCGGTCGCCGGCCCGGGACAGGTCGTGGTGGCGCTGGAGGCCGCCGACGTCATCTACCTCGACACGCTGCTGCGCGGAGGCTGGGGACAGGACTTCTTCCCCCGGACGCTCCCGTACGTCCCCGGCCACGGTGGTGCCGGACGGGTGCTCTCCGTCGGCGAGGGCGTGGATCCCGGCTGGGCCGGGCGGCGCGTGGTCGCCGGCGCCTCCACCGGTTACGCCGAGCGGATCGTCGCCGGTGTGGAGGAGGTCATGGAGGTGCCCGGCGCCCTGGGGTCCGCCGAGGCGGCGGCCGTGCTGCACGACGGCGTCACCGCGCTGAACCTCGCCCGTACGGCGGAGATCGGGAAGGACGAGTGGGTGCTGGTGACCTCCGCCGCGGGCGGTGCCGGGTCGCTGCTGGTGCAGCTGGCGCGCGACGCCGGCGCCCGGGTCGTCGCGGCGGCCCGGGGCGAGCGCAAGCTGGCGCTGGCCCGCGAACTGGGGGCGGAGGCCGCGGTCGACTACTCGCTCGCGGGCTGGGGGGACCGGGTGCGCGAGGTGACCGGCGGCGCCGGGGTCGACCTCGCCTTCGACGGCGCGGGCGGCGAGCTCGGCAGGGCGACGTTCGAGACGGTGGCCGGCGGCGGCCGGTTCCTCACCTACGGCACCGCCGGGGGCGGGTTCCTCGAGATCGACCCGTCACTGGCCGAGGAGCGACGGGTCCGGGCGACCAACACGCTGGCGGCCGGGCCGCCCGACCCGCTCCTGGTGCGGGAACTGCTCGCGGAGGCGCTCTCGCTGGCCGCCGAGGGAAGGATCCGGCCGCACATCGGCGCGACCTTCCCGCTGGAGCGGGCGAGGGACGCGCACACCTCCCTCGCCGAACGTCGCACGGTCGGCAAGTCGCTGCTGCTCGTCTGAGGACCCCAGGGCACCGAGAACGGGGGTCAGGGGGTCGCGAGGGTCACGGGGTTATCGTGCGGGCGTGCGCGGCGAAGAACTCGGGGTCGCTGTGCACGGGCACGACGCACAGGAGGTGCCCCCCGGGCGCCCGCAGGATGCGGCACTCCAGCCAGCGGTCGATCTCGGTCGCCCCGAGGGCCAGCAGGCGTTCGGTCTCGGCGTCCACGTCGTCGGTCTCGATGTCGAGGTGGTAGCGGGCCGTGTCGTCGACCGCCTGCACCGCCACGGTCAGACCGGGGACGGCCTCCGGCAGGTCGGTGAACTGCGGCTCGGCCGGTACCGGCCGGGGCGTGCTCCCGAGCACGGCGGCCCAGAAATCGGCGGCCCGGGACGCCTCCTGTCGGGGGGCGTCGATGATGACGGCGTACAGACGGGTGCGGTGCATGCGCCACACGATAGCGGCGCCCCCGCGACGGCCCGGACCGCCCCGGACCGGCCCGCGACGATCCGCGACGGGTGGCTGCGGGTGACGACGGTCCGCGACGGGGGCGACGGTCCGCGACGGGTGGCTGCGGCCGGGTGGTGCCGGGTGTACGCCACCCGTCGCGGGCCGTCGCCCCGGCCTCCCTGCCGGGCCGCGTCACTTGAGCGCGCCCGCGGTGAGGCCCTTCTGGATCTGGCTCTGGAAGAGGGTGTACACGATCAGCATCGGCAGGATGGCCATGCTCAGCGCGGCGAACAGGGCCGCCCAGTCGGCGTCGTAGCCGGCGGCCGTGGAGATGTCGGCGATGCCCTGGGTGAGCACCCATTTCTCCCGGTCGGAGGTGAGCAGCACCAGGGGGAGCTGGTACTGGTTCCACTGGCCGAGCACGTTGAAGATGGTCACGCTGACGATGCCCGGCTTGGCCATCGGCAGCATGACCTGGAAGAAAACCCGGGCGTGCGAGGCCCCGTCCACGAAGGCCGCCTCGGCCACCGCGCCGGGCAGCGTCCTGAAGAACGCGGCCAGGAAGAACACCGTGAAGGGCAGCGAGTAGGCGATGTAGACCAGCACCAGCCCGCCGTGCGTGTTCAGCCCGATGTACGGGCCGATGACCGGGACCGCCCCCATGTTCTGCACCACGAAGAACAGCGGGGTCAGCGCCAGGTAGACCGGGAAGGCCAGCCCGGAGACGAACAGCAGGTAGACGGCCCGGTTGCCGCGGAAGCGGTAGCGGGCCAGCACGTACGCGGCCATCGAGCCGAGCAGCATCGTGCCGAACGTGCCGAAGGCCACCACCACGACGCTGTTGATCATGTACTGGCCGATGCGCGCCTGCTCCCAGGCGCGGGCCCAGTTGTCCAGGCGGAGCATGGCCGGCAGCGACCAGGCGTCCCCGAAGATCTCGTCCTCGCTCTTCACCGACGCCAGGAACGTCCACACGATGGGCACCACGACCAGGACGGTCCACGCCAGGAGCGCGACGTGCGTCAGCGCCGACAGCGGGCCCAGGCGCCTGCGGCGCTCCTCGCGGGCGTACGCCCGGCTGTGGGGGATCACGGCGTCCGCCATCAGAACTCGATCCGCTCACGTCGCGACAGGCGCAGGGCCAGGATCGCGAACCCGATGGTGAAGAAGAACAGCACCACGCCCATCGCCGAGGCGTAGCCGAACTTGAAGTACTGGAAGGCGGTGCGGTAGATCTCGGCGGCCATCACGGTGGTGGAGTGGTCGGGCCCGCCGTGCTCGGCCGTCATCACCCACACGATGGCGAAGACGTCGAGGGCCGCGATGCCGAGGTAGACCCAGCCGACCTGGACGGTGTCCCAGAGCAGCGGCAGCGTGACCCGCAGGAACAGCGGCGCTCCCTGGGCGCCGTCGATCGACGCCGCCTCGAACAGCTCGCGCGGGATGGAGGCGATGCCCGCGGAGAACAGCACGACGTAGAAGCCGACCGCCTGCCAGACCAGCACGGCGAGGATCGACCAGAACGCCACGTCGGTGCTGGACAGGAAGCCGATCGGCTCGAACCCGAGCGCGATGAGCGGCGCGTTGAGCATGCCGCTGCGGTCGGGCCGGAAGACCTGCTGGAACAGCACGGCGACCACGGCGACGGCCAGCACCTGGGGGAAGAAGAACACCACCCGGTAGAACCTCGACCCCCGCACGCCCGCGGTGCCGCCCCGCCCGCCCGCGTTCAGCAGGAACGCGAAGAACAGGGCGATCCCGAGGGTGAGGACCGGCAGCAGGATCAGCAGGAGCAGGTTGTGGCCGACCGCCGTCCAGAACACGTGGTCGTCCAGCAGCCGCCGGAAGTTCTCCGCTCCCACGAACCGCGGGGTCGCGTTCACCCCGCGCCAGTCGGTGAACGCGATGGAGAAGGCCTGCGCGTAGGGCGCGATCACGTAGATCAGGTAGAGCGCCACCGGGAGCGCGAGGAAACCGGCGACGAACCGTGTCCTGCCGTGGTTCATGACCGGCCCCGCCGTCCCCCGGCCGCCGCGCCGCCCCGCGCGGCCGTCACCGGCCGAACTTCTTCACCGAGGAGTCCGCCTTGACCGCGTCCGCCTTCCGCTGCGCGCGGTCCGCCCACTCGGTGACGGACAGCTTGCCGGACATGAGCTGCCCGGAGGCCGCGGCCACCTCGTCGTGCAGCTCGGCGTACCACTTGCGGAACAGAAACCAGACGGCGTTGTCGCCCGCGGCGGCCAGCGCGGTCGAGGCGCTCTTCAGGCCCGGCTTGAGCGTGCGGCCCTGGTCGGCCCCCTTGACGACGGTGAGCGTGGAGACCATCTCCATGAACCCGCCCGCCCCCTCCTTGGAGAGCATGGCGCGCATGTACTCCAGGCCCGCGCGGGGGTTGGCCGACCTGGCCGGGACGATGTACTCCTCGCCCGGCTGGGCGTGCAGGGTGCCGTACGGCAGGGCATCGGAGGAGCCGAAGTCGGGCAGCGGGAACATGGCGTATTCGAAGCCGTCGGGGATGGAGTCCTTCTGCTCGTTCTCCAGCCAGGAGCCGCAGGGCAGCATCGCGACCTGGCCCCTGTTCTGGGCGGTCTGGGTCTGCACGTGGTCGAGCCCGGCGGTGCCCTGGAGCAGGTACTTCGACCCGAGCTCGGCGAACGCCTCGGCGGCCTGCCTGACCGGTTCCGCCTTCCAGGCTCCCTCCTGGAGGTTGTCGATGTTCTTGAGCACGTCCTTGCCGCCGATCTTCGCGGCGAGCGTGAGGATCGCCTCGTAGATGTAGAACGGGTGCTTGCCCGCGTAGGTGAAGGGGGCCGTCCTGCCGGCCTTCTTGATGGTCTCGCACAGGGCCAGGAAGTCGTCCCAGGTCTTCGGGACCTGCCAGCCCTCGGCCTCGAAGAGCTTGCGCGAGTACCAGATGCCCCAGACGGTGTTGGCGTAGTTGAGGACGTACGGCCTGCCGTCGTAGCTGCCCAGCTCGATGGCGGCGGGGTCGATGGTGTCGCGCACCTTCACGGCGGGGTCGTCCCAGCTCGGCGCGTCGTACAGCGGCGTGAGGTCGGCGAGCTGGCCGTCCTGGACCAGGGCGCCGAAGTCCATGGCGCCCGCGCCGGAGTTGTTGACGACCTCCGGCGGGTTCCCCCCGGCGAAGCGTGGCTGGAGGGTCTTGGCGACCTCCTTGGTCGCGTTGTGCTCGATCTCCAGGCCGGGGTGTTTCGCCTTGAGGATCCGCTCGTGGACGTCGCGGGCGTAGGCGTCGCCGAACCCGCCGTCGAAGATCCAGATCTCCAGGGGCCTGTTCTCGGCGAAGCCGAGCGGGTTGGCCGCGCTGGTGGCCCCGGCGGCGGGGGCCGAGGACGCGGCGCCGCCGTTCCCGGCCGGGGTGGCGCACGCGGACAGGACCGGCAGGGCGAGACCGGCCAGGGCCGCGCCGCGCAGGAGCTCACGCCTGGTCGGCTGGTTCATGCTTCCCTGGTTCATGCTTCCTCCTGGGAGTGGAAGGCGGTGGTCAGGCACCCCGCCGGATCCGTCCGGCATAGCGGTTCTCGAGAAGGCGGTTGTGCTCGTCGCCGCCGGTCACGTTGGCGGAGCGGTAGATCGGCGGGGTCCGGCCCGCCCGGGTCAGGCCGCGTACCACCTCGGCCACGACCATCTGGGCCAGCAGCGCCGAGGTGATCGTGGAGACCGCCCCGAACGTGCCGCCGCCCGGCAGCGGCAGGACCGCGTCGCCGTACGGGGCGCGGTTGTCGAGCACGACGTCGGCGAGGTCGAGCAGCTTGCGGCCCGAGGGGTGGCGGGAGGTCATCGCGGTGCTGTGCCGCACCGAGGTCAGGGCGATCAGGCCGTGCCCCCGCTCCTTGACGATCGAGGCCAGCTCGACCACCGAGCCGTTCACCCCCGAGCTGGAGATCAGCACGAACACGTCCTGCGGCCGGACGGGCGCCAGGTCGTAGATCCGCCGGGCGACCGACGGGTCGCGCTCCAGCTCACCGGCCGGCCCGAGCAGGGTGGCGACCGGGGCCTCGCCGTACAGCACGACGTCGCGCAGGGCCAGGCGGTTGCTGGGCACCAGTCCGCCCGCGCGCCCGGCGATCTCCATGGCGATCGCCTCGGAGTGTCCCGAGCCGAACGCCTGGATCACGCCGTCGTCGAGCAGGCAGGCGACCATGAGCTCGGCAGCCCGTCCCACCGCGTCCGTCTGGGTCCGGGAGACCTCGTCGACCAGGGCCTTCACCCGGTCGACGTAGTCGGCGGCCCCCACGTCCACCGTGCCGTCGCGCACCCTGCCGTCGCGCACCCTGCCGTCGTGCCCCGTGCCGTCGTGCCCCGTGCCGTCGACCATGGCGCCGTCGTGCGCCGTGCCGTCGTCGGCCGTGCCGTCCGCTGTGCCGTCCACGCTCAGTTCCTCTCGACGCGATGGCTCTCCAGAGCCCGGATCGTCCGCTCGAACGCCTCGTTGGTCTGCTCGTAGGTGCGCTGCGCGACCGCGACGTAGATCGTGTCGAGGACGAACAGCTGGGAGTGGACGGCGGCCAGGCCGCCCAGCCGGAAGGTGGTCTCGCGGCTGGCCGTGGTCAGCACCAGGTCGGCCAGCTCCGCCAGCGGGGAGCGGGCGAAGGAGGTGACCGCCACGGTCAGCGCTCCCCTGTCGCCCGCCTCGGCGAGGGACTCCAGCACCTCGCGGGTACGGCCCTGGTGGGAGATGCCGATCGCGACGTCGCCCTCGCCGAGCAGCGCGGCGTCGGCGAGGGCCTCGTGCGCGTCGGCGTGGCTCCAGCAGGGGATCCGGATCCGGCGCAGCCGCCCGCCCGCCATCCCGGCCACCGCGCCGCTGGTGGAGACGCCGAAGATGAGGACGCGGCGGGCCGCGACGACGGCCTCGGCGACCGTGGTGACGGTGCCCGCGTCGAGCTGTGCCGCGGTCTCCTGGATGAGCCGGGAGTCGGCGGCGGCCATCACCCCGATCGCCGCGTCGAGCGGGTCGGTGGGGCCGATCTCGTGCCCCACCCCCATGTCCCAGTTGGCCTGCGCGGCCCGGCCGTCCTCGGTGGCCAGCGCGACCCGCAGCCCCGCGTACCCGGCGAAGCCGAACACCCGGCAGAAGCGGGTGACGGTGGCGGGCGAGCTGCCGCTCCGCTCGGCCAGCGTGATGATCGTGGAGCGGGCCGCCGCGGCCGGGTCGGCCAGGATCGCCTCTCCCACCCGGCGCAGCGCCTCGGGCAGCGCCGGGGTCTCGGTCCGGATGCGTCCGAGCGCACCTGCGGCCACAGGCATTCCTTTCACCACTGGTCAATTGGATGAAAATTATTCTCACATCGAGGCCGCGTCAAGGCCGTCCGGGACACGAAAAGGGCTCGGCCCCTTCCCGATCGCGGCCTCGGGCGGGCGATCCGGGCTTCCGGGAAAGAGGATCGACAACCTTTGCGGGGTCCTGGGCGTCGTTTTTAACAAAGGTTCCAGACGAGGAGCCGCCTGACGGAGGCGAACCCACGATGACTCGACGTCCGGCCGACGCGCCGCACCAGGTTCCCGGCACGCACGTCCACGACGAGCTGGCCGCCCGCCGCGCCCGGCGCGCCGGGGAGCAGAGGCTGCGCGACGAACCGCACCTGTGGCTGCTGGAGCGTGAACACGGTGTCCGCCTGACCGTCGAGGAGCTGCAGGCCGCCGACCGGCGGATGCGGCAGGTGCCGTCACCGCGCCGCCGGGAGCCCGCGCCCCGGGATTCCAGGTCGCGGGAGTCCAGGCCGCGGGAGTCCGAGCCGCGCCGGGAGGTCTCGCCGATCGCGAGGCTCTCCCCGGTCGAGGAGCCCTCTTCCCCTTCCGCGGAGCCCACCAGGACGGAGCTGGACGAGGAGACGCTCTCCCTGCAGCTGCTCGTCTGGCGCCGCCTGGGCCCGAGGGGGTTCGCGGGCTTCATGCGGGACCTGGAGGAGATGGAGGCCGAGCTGGCCAAGGCCCGCGACGACGGCTGGGGCGAGCCCGGCTGAGCGTCCCCTTTCTCCTGGGCAAGTGCTTGCTCGGTAGACCAAAGGACGCCATCTCATTGGCTACCTGTACTATCCAACAATGCGGATATCAGAACTCAGCGCCGCATCGGGCGTGGCCATCCCAACGATCAAGTACTACCTGCGCGAGGGTCTGCTCCCCGCGGGCGAGCAGACCTCGGCCACCAGGGCGCGGTACGGCGAGGACCACCTGCGGCGGCTCCGGCTGATCCGGGCGCTGCTGGAGGTCGGCCGGCTGCCGATCGCGTCCATCCGCAGGGTCATCGAGGCCGTCGACGACAGGACCCTGAGCCTGCACCACGTGCTCGGAACCGCGCAGTACGCCATCGCGCCCCCCGTCGAGCCGGACGCCTCCGGCCAGGACTGGACCGAGGCCCGCGCCAGGGCCGACGCCCTGATCGAGGAGCTGGGCTGGCGGATCGACCCGGCCGCCCCCACCCGCCAGGAGCTGGCCCAGGTCATCCTCACCCTCGTCCGGCTGGGCATGCCCGCCGGCGGCGAGGCCCTGCTCCCCTACGCGAGCACCGCCCTGAACCTGGTGACCGAGCACGAGATGCGCGCGATCCCCGTCGACGGCCCCAGGGAGGCGGCGGTCGAGGCCCTGGTCCTCGGCACCGTCCTGCACGGCAGGGTGCTGGACATCATGCGGCGCCTGGCCCACGAGTCGGTCTCCGCCCGGGTCTTCGCCGACACCTCGGACGACGCTCCGGACGGCACCGGACCGCCCGGGTGACGAACGTCTCCCTCGCCCTCGCGGACCGGGAAAAGGGCAGCTCACAGCCGTGAAAACGGTGAGTGCGAACTTTTCTCACCGCCCCTGCCTGCCCAAACGGCGGCGAGTAACATTCTGTTCACACATGGGCAACAGATGCGAAATCGCGACTTGCGAATCTTTGAGGGCAGCAGATCCCTCCATCCTCAAGGACCTCGCCGATGACCTTCAAGGCTGAATACATCTGGATCGACGGCACCAAGCCGACCGCCAAGCTCCGCTCCAAGACCAAGGTCCTGGCGGACGGCGCCGAGCTCCCGATCTGGGGCTTCGACGGGTCCAGCACGAACCAGGCCGACGGTTCCTCCTCCGACCGCGTGCTCAAGCCCGTGTTCACCTGCCCGGACCCGATCCGCGGCGGCGCGGACGTGCTGGTGCTGTGCGAGGTCCTCAACATCGACATGACCCCGCACGAGAGCAACACCCGCGCGGCCCTCGTCGAGGTCGCGGAGAAGTACGCCGACCAGGAGTCGTGGTTCGGCATCGAGCAGGAGTACACCTTCTTCAAGGAGGGCCGCCCGCTCGGCTTCCCGCTCGGCGGCTTCCCCGCCCCGCAGGGCGGCTACTACTGCGGCGTCGGCGCCGACGAGGTCTTCGGCCGCGAGATCGTCGAGAAGCACCTCGACTACTGCATCCAGGCCGGCCTGGCCATCTCCGGCATCAACGCCGAGGTCATGCCCGGTCAGTGGGAGTTCCAGATCGGCCCGGCCGGTCCCGTGGAGGTCTCCGACCACATGTGGATCGCCCGCTGGCTGCTCTACCGCACGGCCGAGGACTTCAACATCGCCGCCACCCTGGACGCCAAGCCGGTGAAGGGCGACTGGAACGGCGCGGGCGCGCACACCAACTTCTCCACCAAGGCGATGCGCGAGGGCTACGACCCGATCATCACCGCCTGCGAGGCCCTCAGCGGCAACGCCCTGGAGCACGTCAAGCACTACGGCGTCGGCATCGAGGACCGCCTCACCGGCCTGCACGAGACCGCCCCGTGGAACGAGTTCAGCTACGGCGTCTCCGACCGCGGCGCCTCGGTCCGCATCCCGTGGCAGGTCGAGGTGGAGAAGAGGGGCTACATCGAGGACCGGCGTCCGAACGCCAACGTCGACCCGTACCTGGTGACCCGCCTGATCGTGAACACCTGCTGCTCCGCTCTGGAGAAGGCCGGCCAGGTCTGATCCGACCGGTCGGCCCGAGGGCCGCGGAACCGTCCTGCCGGGGGCGTTCCGCGGCCCTCGGCGTTCCCGGTGGCCCCCCTGACAAGACGAGACGTTTCGGCTCATCACTTGGTACATTCGAGCCGTGAAGACACCGAACCCGGCCCGTCGCAGCGAGCAGTCCCGCCAGGCCATCCTGACCGCCGCCTTCGACCTGGTCGCCGAGACCGGGTACGCCAAGCTGACGATAGAGGCGATCGCCGCCCGTGCGGGAGTGGGCAAGCAGACCATCTACCGCTGGTGGCCGTCCAAGGGCGCCGTCTTCGTCGAGGCCGTGCTCTCCATGGGCGGGGGCGAGGGGCAGGACCTGTCGCTGCCCGACACCGGGGATCTCGGGGCCGACCTGCGGCAGGTGCTGCGGGCCATCGTGGACGAGTACAACGACCCCAGGCTGGAGGCGATGAGCCGAGCCCTGAACCTGGAGCTGCTGCAGGACCCGTCGATGAACGCCGAGATCACCGAGCGGGTCATGGGACCGCACCTGGAGGCGACCAAGGAGCGGCTGCGCAGCGCCCAGCGGGCGGGCCAGGTGGCCGCGGACGCGGATCTGGACGTGGCCGTCGAGCTGCTGTACGGGCCGGTCTACCACCGCTGGATGCTGCGGACCGCCCCGCTCACCCACGCCTACGCCGACACCCTCGTGGAGTTCGCCCTGGGCGCCCTGAGGGCGGCGTAGACCCGGCCCTGGAGGGCCCGCCCGGCCGAGATGTGGCTTGTCCTAAATAAACGTAAAAATCTGGACTTTCTAGATCATGTCGGGCTCCGTCCCAGCTCCAGAGCCTAAAGCAGGTACGAGTGACGAAAATCCCTCGAAACAGGTGCTTTAGGACAGCGCTAAACAGGTAGCTCGCGCCGTACCATAACTGCGATGCGGGACGTAGTGGAGCAATTACAGCGTTTGGGCATGTCGGGCTATGAGGCCAAGGCATACGTCACCCTGGTCGGTGCCGGGCAGCCTCTCAACGGCTACGAGGTGGCCAAGCGTTCCGGCGTGCCCCGCAGCACCGTCTACGAGACGCTGGGCAAGCTGGTGGCCAAGGGCGCGGCCTACGAGCTGCGCGGCTCGGACGACGCCACCGACTACCTGCCGCTGCCGCCGAGGTCGCTGCTGCAGCGGATGCGCCGGGAGTTCGACGACTCGATGGAGGCCCTGGAGGTCTCGCTCCCGGCGATCGTGGCGCCTCCCCGGGCGCACCTGATCCACAGCCTCAAGGACGCCGGAGCGGTCCTGGCGCGGGCCGAGGACGTGGTGGCCGGGGCGCGCACCGACCTGTTCGTGTCGATCTGGCCCGAGGAGATGACGCTGCTCCTCCCGCTGGTCGAGCGCGCGGTCCAGCGCGGGGTCGCCACCTCGGTGATGCACTTCGGGCCGGCCCGCAAGCCGGTCGGGCGGCTGTACGAGCACCGCTTCCCCACCCGCGCCGCCTCCCCCGAGGGGCGCGGCGACCGGACCCACGGACGGCCGGACCTGGACCGGCGGCTGCTGGTCGTCACCGGCGACCGGCGGGAGACCGTGGTCGGCGGGTTCACCGAAGGCGCCGCGTGGGGCGTCTACACCGAGGACCCGGCCGTGGTCACGATGGCGGTGGAGTACGTCAGGCAGGACATCGCCCTGCAGATCATCGCCGAGCGGGTCGGGCACGAGACCATGGGCGAGCTGTGGGCCGGTGACGCCGAGCTCCGGAGCCTGCTCGCCGGCCACGACCGTCCCGCCGCCCTGCTCCGCGCCGCGGGCATGCCCGGCCGTCCCGGCGCGCGGCCCCAGGAGGCCACGGGCCGGGCCGACGAGCCCGGCGCGCCCTTGCGGGAGGGCGACGCCCCGGCCCGGCGGGCACCCGAAACCGACAATCCATCGGATGCCGGATAAAACCGTACTTTAACCCGCGTGTGGCATCCTGCGTAGAGGTTGTCCCACAGCGATCCTTCCGTCTCGGGGAAAGGCAGGACATGGAGAAGCCGGTCATCGTGACGGTCGACGACGATCCCGGGGTGTCCCGTTCGGTGGCCCGTGACCTGCGCCGGCGCTACGGTCACTCGTACCGCGTGGTCCGGGCCGACACCGCGGCCGACGGCATCGCGAGCGTCCGCGAGCTGCGGCTGCGCGGCGACGACGTCGCGGCGATCCTCGCCGACTACCGGATGCCCCAGATGAACGGCGTGGAGTTCCTGGAGCAGGCCATGGACCTGTACCCCTACGCCCGCCGGGTGCTGCTGACCGCCTACGCCGACACCGAGGCCGCGATCCAGGCGATCAACGTGGTCGACCTGGACCACTACCTGCTCAAGCCGTGGGACCCGCCGGAGGAGAAGTTCTACCCGGTGCTGGACGCCCAGCTGGAGGCCTGGCAGCGCACGGACCGGCGCCGGTCCGACGAGCTGCGGGTGGTGGGCGCGCGCTGGTCGGCCCCCTCGTACGAGGTCAGGGACTTCCTGGCGCGCAACCAGGTGCCCTACCGCTGGATGCTGGCCGACTCCGCCGAGGGCGCCGAGCTGCTCGCGGCGGCCGGGCAGGCGGACACGACGGTGGACACGACGGCGGGCGGGACGGTGAACGGGACCGCGACCGGGACGGTGAACGGGACCGGGGGCGGAACGGTCCCGGCCAGGCTGCCCCTGGTCGTCACCGCCGACGGCACCACGCTCGTCGCGCCGGCCCCCGCGGAGCTGGCCCAGGCCGTGGGACTGGCCACCGCCCCTGCCACCGACTTCTACGACCTGATCGTGATCGGCGGCGGTCCCGGAGGGCTGGGCGCGGCCGTCTACGGCGCCTCCGAGGGGCTGCGCACGGTGATGGTCGAGCAGCACGCCTCGGGCGGGCAGGCCGGGCAGAGCTCCCGGATCGAGAACTACCTGGGCTTCCCCGACGGCGTCTCCGGCGCCCAGCTCGCCGACCGGGCCAGGCGCCAGGCGCTGAAGTTCGGCGCCGAGCTGCTCAGTGCCCGTACGGTCACCAGCCTGGAGGTCAAGGGCCAGGCCCGGGTGGTCGGTTTCGACGACGGCGGCAGGATCGCCGCGCACACCGTGATCCTCGCCACCGGCGTCTCCTACCGGCGCCTCGGCGCCCCGGGCCTGGACGACTTCATCGGCTCCGGCTGCTACTACGGCGCGGCCCTGACCGAGGCGCCCGAGTGCCGGGACCGCGAGGTCTACATCGTCGGCGCCGCCAACTCGGCCGGTCAGGGCGCGGTCTACCTGTCGGGGTACGCCAGCAAGGTCCACCTGATCGTCAGGGGCGACGGCCTGGAGCGGACCATGTCGCACTACCTGATCGAGCAGATCTCCCGGATCCCGAACATCGAGGTGCACCTGGGCACCGAGGTGGTGGGGGCCGAGGGCGACGGCCACCTGGAGCGGATCACGCTCAAGGACGCGGACGGCGAGCGCACGGCCGACGCCGAGTGGCTGTTCGTCTTCATCGGCGCCGAGCCGTTCACCGACTGGCTGGGTGAGATCATCGAGCGCGACGACAGGGGCTTCATCCTCACCGGCCCCGACCTGACCGCCGGTGAGAGGCGGCCGCGCAACTGGTCGCTCCGGCGCGAGCCCTACCACCTGGAGACGAACGTCCCGGGGGTGTTCGCCGCCGGTGACGTCCGGGCCGAGTCGATCAAGCGGGTCGCCTCGGCGGTCGGCGAGGGCGCGATGGCCGTCGCCCTGGTCCACCGCTACCTGGAGAAGACGTGACCGCCCCGGACGAGGTCCCCCGCGGTACCCACGAAGGAGGCGGGATGATCGACACCGACGTGCTCCGCGGGCTGTTCCTGTTCGAGGGACTGTCCGACGACCAGCTCCGGTGGCTGGCCGAGCACGGGACCGAGGAGGAGTACGGCGCGGGCCAGACGATCGTCGCGCAGGGGGAGCCCGCCGACTGCTTCGTCGTGCTCGTCGAGGGCGAGGTGGTGATGGTCACCGACACCCAGGCGGGCCCGGTGAGCATGAGCCCGACCTCGCAGCCCGGCGTCTACGCCGGGGCCGTCTCCGCCTACCTGGTCGACCGTGCCCCGGCGACCTACGGCCACTCGCTGCGCGCCACCAAGCCGACGCGGATGCTCGCCTTCCCGGCCCGGGAGTTCGGCCTGATCATGGGCGAGTGGTTCCCGATGGCGGTCCACCTGCTCGACGGGGTCCGCCTGGGCGGGATGGCCCAGCGGGAGTTCATCGACCGGCGGCAGCGGCTGACCGCCCTGGGCACCATCACCGCCGGGCTCACCCACGAGCTCAACAACCCGGCCGCGGCGGCCGTACGGGCCGTGGACGACCTGCGCTCGAAGGTGCGCTCCTCGCGGCGGCGGCTGGCCGCGCTGGCCGGGGAGGACATCGAGCCCCGGCGCCTGCGCGCGCTGGTGGACCTGCAGGAGGCGTGCGCCGACGGTGCCTCCCAGGCGCCGTCCCGCTCCCCGCTGGAGATCTCCGACGCCGAGGACGAGCTCTCCGACGCCCTTGAGGAGGCCGGGGTCTCCGACGCCTGGGAGATCGCGCCCGCGCTGATCGCCGCCGGGTTCGAGGCCGGCAAGCTGGACAAGGTCCGCGAGATGATCGGCGAGCGGCATCTGGACGCGGCGATGCACTGGCTCTCGGAGGCCATCGAGATCGCCCAGATGCTGAACGAGGTGACCGACGCGACCGAGCGGATCTCCTCGCTGCTCGCCTCGGCCAAGCAGTACTCCCAGATGGACCGGGCGCCGTACCAGTCGGTCGACCTGCGGGACCTGCTGGACAGCACCCTGACCATGTTCCGCGGGAAGATCCCGCCGGGGATCAGCGTCGCCACCGACTACGACCCCGACGTGCCGCCCGTCCCGGCCTACGCCGGGGAGCTCAACCAGGTGTGGGCCAACCTGATCCACAACGCGATCGACGCGATGGCCGGAAGCGGCGTGCTGACCGTCCGCACCCGGCTGGAGCACGAGACGATCGCGCTGGTCGAGATCTGCGACACCGGTCCGGGCGTCCCCGAGGGCCTGCGGGACCGGATCTTCGAGCCGTTCTTCACCACCAAGGCGGTCGGCGAGGGCACCGGGCTCGGCCTGGACATCTCCTTCCGCATCGTCGCCGGCCGCCACGGCGGCGACCTGCGGGTGGAGTCGGAGCCGGGTGACACCCGCTTCCAGGTACGCCTGCCGGTCACCGAGACCGTCACCGCCTGATCCCGTCCCGCGCCCGGCAGGCACACGGGACCGGGGCGTGTCCTCGTAGGGCGCGTCCGGGCGGTCAGGAGCCGTGGGCGCCCCGGGCGATGTCCATCAGGCGGGACAGGACGCGGGCGCCGGAGACCCGGACGCCGTCGTGCTCCAGCTCGTTGGTGACCCAGGTCCGCACGTTGCCGACCGCGCGGGCGGTGCGGACGGACAGGCCCTCGTCGACGTACATGTCGTCGTAGTAGACGGCGGCGACCACCGGGACGGTGTTGGCGGCCAGCCGGGCCGGGTCGTACAGGGCGGGCCAGCCGGAGGTCTCCGCCAGGATCTCGGCGGCCCCCTTGAAGGGGCGGAGCGCGGCGATCTCGTCGAACATCCAGGGGTAGATCATCTCTCCGGTGGGGAGCGTCGGCTCGGCGTCGGGGTGGAAGTCCTCCGGCAGCAGCCGGTGCGCGGCCCAGGCGGTGGCGGCCCCCTGGGCGTAGATCGACTCGTGCAGGACCGCGTAGAGCGGGTTGCCGACGAAGCCGGTGGCCATCATGACCTCGTACAGGAACAGGTCGGAGAGCCGGTCACCGGACCATGCCTCCTCCAGCACCCAGTGCAGGTACTCCGGCCCGTCGCTCATGCCCAGGCACATGCCCAGGGTCTGCAGCCGTCGCACGCTCAGCACGTCCCCGTCGGGCAGGCGGACCTCGTGGTGGCGCAGGTGGTCGGCGATCCCGTCCAGCCGGGCCGAGTCGTGCGGGTAGCGGGCGAAGTGGCGGCGGACCCGGTCGCGGACCCGGGGGTAGGTGCGCGTGTAGACGTCCTCGGCGGTGGCGTCCAGCCCGGCCAGGCCGCCGGTGACGTAGCAGGTGGCCAGGCCCTCGGGTGCCTGCGACAGGTAGGTGAGCGTGATGAAGCCGCCGTAGCTCTGGCCCAGGGTGTCCCACGGCCGGTCCCCGCACAGCTCCCGCCGGATCAGCTCGGCGTCGGCCACGATCGCGTCGGCCCGGAAGCGCGTCAGGCGGGCGGCGAGCTCCGCGTCGGTGCCGTCGATCGTCCTCGCGGTGATCGGGGTGCTGCGCCCGGTCCCCCGCTGGTCGAGCAGCAGGACGCGGTGGGTCCGGAGCGCGTGCCCCAGCCAGCCGTCGGCGGCGGCCGGGCGCGGTGACTTCCCGCCGGGACCGCCCTGCAGGTACAGCAGCCAGGGCAGGTCCTCCCCCCGCCTGGCCGGGTCCACCGCCTCCCGGGCGAAGACCTCGATCGTCCCGGCGCCGGGGTCGGCGTGGTCGAGGGGGACGGTGAACGCGTGGTCGGTGAGTGCCACACCGGGCAGAAGGACGGTCACCCACGGAAAGCTACCCGAGCCGGGCCCGCGTCCCGCCCCCGTTCCGCCTCCGGCGGCCCGAGGGGAGAGCGCGGGGACGTCCCACCCGGCGGGGAGCCGCCTGCGCCGAGGAGGACGAGCCGTGCCGGGACGGGCGGCACGGCCGTCGCGCGCCGTGCCCCGGCGACACCGCCGCGACGCGGGGGGCCGGGAACGACTCGGTAACGTCACCTTGACGCGGACCTAGTTTTGCCTCTTAAATTTCAATATGAATTAAGCGTCGAAGCGAGTGGCCACCCTCTCCTCCCAGCACGCCGACCGGCGGTGGGCGGGTGGCGCGACGTGCCACGAGCACCGTCTCGGCGCCACCCCGGCGAACCCGCCACCGATCGTCGTCCCGGCTTGCCCGGCAGGCGATCAATCCGTGTGACCACGCAAGGAGCGTTCAAGGGATGACCCAGACCGACGACCGGACCGGCACCGGCCTGGCCCTGTTCCCCACAGGTTTCCGCTGGGGGGTCGCCACCGCGTCCTACCAGATCGAGGGCGCCACCCGCGAGGACGGCCGGGCCCCCTCGATCTGGGACACCTTCGCCCGGACCGCCGGCCGGGTGCACCTGGGACAGACCGGTGACGTCGCCTGCGACCACTACCACCGCTACCCCGAGGACGTCGCGCTGATGCGGGAGCTCGGCGTCGACACCTACCGCTTCTCGGTCGCGTGGCCGCGGATCAAGCCCGACGGCACGGGCCCGGTGAACCCGCGGGGCCTGGACTTCTACGACCGGCTGGTGGACAGCCTGCTGGCCTCGGGCATCGAGCCCATGGCCACGCTGTACCACTGGGACCTGCCGCAGTCGCTGGAGGACCGGGGCGGCTGGACCGTCCGGGAGACCGCCCGATACTTCGCCGAGTACGCGGTGGCCGTCCACGACCGCCTCGGGGACCGGATCCGGACGTGGACGACCCTGAACGAGCCGTGGTGCTCGGCCTTCCTCGGGTACGCCACCGGCGACCAGGCACCGGGCCGCACCGAGCCGGGAGCGGCCTTCCGCGCCGCCCACCACCTGCTGCTGGGCCACGGCCTGGTGGCCCGCGCGCTGCGGTCGGCCGGGGCCAGGGAGGTCTCGGTCACGGTCAACCTCACCCCGGTCTCCCCGCGCGACCCGCTGGACCGGCACGACGTCGCGGCGGCCGGGCTCGTCGACGGCCTGCACAACCGGATCTTCCTCGACCCGCTCCTCAAGGGCCGCTACCCCGCCGACATGCTGGAGCACATGGCCCGTTTCACGAGCCTGGAGCACATCGCCGACGGTGACGAGGAGATCATCGGCGCCCCGATCGACCTGCTGGGGGTCAACTACTACGCGCCGACCTTCGTCGCGGCCAGGGTGGGCACGCCCTCCTCCGACCGCTTCCCGGGCACCGAGGGCGTCGAGTACCCCGAGCCCGACCTGCCGGTGACCGCCATGGGCTGGCCCGTCGAGGCCGACGGCCTGCGCCGGCTCCTGGTGCGGCTGGCGCGGGACTACCCGTCCACCCCGCTGATGATCACCGAGAACGGGGCCGCCTACCACGACTCCGCCGTGGACGGCCGGGTCGCCGACGCCGAGCGCATCGACTACCTGCGCTCCCACCTGCTCGCCGCGCACCAGGCGATCGGCGAGGGAGCCGACCTGCGCGGCTACCTGGCCTGGTCGCTCCTGGACAACTTCGAGTGGGCGTACGGCTACGACAAGCGGTTCGGGCTGATCCACGTCGACTACGAGACCCAGCGGCGCACCCTCAAGGACAGCGCCCTGTGGTACAGCGGGGTCATCGGCAGGAACGGGATCTGACCGGAGTCCGGCCCGCACCGGCCCCGCGCCGCCCCGTACCGCCCCGCCCCGTCACCCGGTGCGGGGCGGTGCCGCCTTTCAGCGGGCGGCCCAGACCAGGCCGCGCCGGGTGAGCTCGTACACGGTGGGATGACGCAGGTCGTCGAGCCGGTGGCCGATCGCGGAGAAGAAGACCTTCCCCCTCCCCCAGCGGCGGGTCCAGACGACCGGCATGGGGGTCGGCGGGGAGACGAACACGGTGGTGGCGAGCACCTCGTTGCGGGCGTCGGCGAGCATCCAGTACTGCTCGGTCTCGACGGTGAAGTCCCCCAGCCCGGCGACGATCGGGTGGCCGGAGTGCGCGGGGTCGATGCTCACGTCATAGGTGAGGAAGTCGTCCGGGTGGTGCAGGAAGAGGCCGCCGACCATCCGCAGGTAGTCGCGTCCGCCGAAGGCCGCCACCACGCCGCCGTGCCAGCCGGCGAAGCCGGTGCCGTCCTCGACCGCGGCGACCAGGCCGGCCTCCTGCTCGGGGGTCAGCACGCCGTCCGTCCAGCACTGCACGATCAGGTCGGTACCGGCCAGCAGCGACCGGTCGGCGTAGACCTCCAGGTCGCCGGTGACGGTCACCGAGAAACCGGCCGCGGTCAGCTCCGGGATGAACAGCTCGGTCGCCTCGACCGGGGCGTGCCCCTCCCAGCCACCGCGGACCACCAGCGCCGTTCTCGTCCCTGCCCCGGTTCTCGTCCCCGGCCCGGTGCCCGCCGACGGCCCGCCGATCGCAGGCCCGCTCATCGGTGTCCCCCGGTCGAAGGCCCGCCCGTCGAAGGCCCGCTCATCGACGGCCCGCCGGGGCGCTCGTCAGGGCGGCCGCGCCACCGGCGCCACCGGCGGCACCGGCGGCCGCGGGGGTCGCGGGGGTCGCGCCGGTCGCGGCCGTGCCCGCGGGTTCCCGGCCGGCCGGGCGTACCGCGTGGCTGCGCAGCAGGAAGTCCTCGACCACCAGGGTGGCCGCGCCCAGCGCGACCGCCTCGGCGCCCAGCCTGCCCAGCTCGATCGAGGCCTGTGAGAACGGCAGGGGCAGGGCGTACCGGCCGGCGGCGGCCCGGATCTCGGGCAGGAACTCCCGTCCCAGCAGGGACCCGGCCCAGCCGCCGAGGATGACGCGCTCGGGGTTGAACAGGTTGATCAGGTCGGCCAGCCCGGCGCCCAGGCAGCGGACGGCCTCCTCCAGCGCGGGGCGGGCCAGCGGGTCGGCCAGGAGCGCGGCGAACACGCTCTCCTCGTCGTCACCCCCCAGCTCCCTTCCTGCCCCGGCGAGGATCGCCTCGGCCCCGACGTACGCCTCCAGGCAGCCCCGGCTGCCGCAGCGGCACGGCCGCCCGTCCAGGACGATCTTCGTGTGCCCCCACTCGCCCGCGCCGCTCGCCGTGCCCCGGTAGGTGACGCCGCCGTTGATGATGCTCGCCCCGGCCCCGGTGCCGATGAAGGTCATGACCAGGTGCTGGGCCCCCTGGCCCGCGCCGAACCAGAGCTCGGCCTGCCCGGTCGTCTTGACGCCGTTGTCGGCGAAGACCGGGATCGAGGTGCCCTCGCGCAGCAGCGCGCCCAGCGGCACGCCGTCCCAGCCGAAGGCGCGGGCGTGGATGAGCAGGTCGGTCCCCTGCTCGGCGACGCCAGGGACGCCGAGGCCCATGCCGATGACCTCGGACTCGGTCGCGCCGGCCTCGGCCAGGACCGCCTCCAGCCCGTCGAGGATGTACCGGGCGACCACGGCGGGCTCGTGGTGGCTGGGGTCGAGGGCGAACTCCTTCCTCGCCCTCTCGGCCATGGCCAGGTCGTACAGCTCGACGCGGACGCGCGTCTCCCCCACGCCGACGCCGACCACGTACCCGTACGAGGGGTCGACCTTGAGCATGATCCGGGGGCGTCCCCCGTCGGAGTCGACGGAGCCGGTCTCGACCACGATGCCGTCCGCGATGAGGTCGGCGATCACGTTGCTCACCGTCGCGGCGCTGAGGCCGGTCGTCCGGGCCAGGTCGTGCCTGCTCAGCTCGCCGGCGAAGTAGAGCGTCCACAGGACGACGGACCGATTGCCCTTCCGCACGTCGCGGAGGGTCCCCCGCTGTGGACGGCTCATGGTTCTCCCCGGGCAAGTAATTTCACATGTTAGTACAACTATTCTAGTCACGGCCTCCGCAGGTTCCCCGGGCGCACCGGTCCCCGGCGCGGCGTGGTGCGCCGCCCCGGGGGACGAGGTGAGTTTCCCAGACGCGGGGTCAGGACGGCGACGGCCAGAAACCGAGGTCGTGGTCGGCGGCGTAGTCGACGGGCCCGACCGCGCCCGGCTTCAGGGCCTGGGTGTACGGCACGCGCGCGGCGGCGTCGAAGCGCTCCCAGCGGGGCAGCCCGACGCCGTTGGGGTCGCCGGTGCGGGCGAACCCGGTCCAGTAGCCGATCATCCGGTCCGACAGCTCCCGCTGGGCCGGGCTCAGCGTGACGTTCCGCTCCGGGAACAGGTAGGGCAGGTCGCCCGCGTGGAAGGCGCCGAACGGGAAGTCCGTCTTGACCGGCAGGAACATCGGGGCCCGGCGGTCGGCGAACTGGTAGGCGTAGACCGGGGCCCTGGCGGCCAGCAGCCTGTTCTGCTCGAAGGTCGCGCGGGCCCACATCCTGTCGGTGACCACCGCGGCCCAGGCCAGCGAGGGCGAGCCGTACCTCCGGGGCGGGTACCGGGTGGCCACCCTGGCCGCGTCCGCGCCGAACGCGGCGCGCAGCAGGCCGCGGTACGAGGCGGCGGTGACGGGCCGGCCGGCCAGGTCGTGCGTCATGGCGACGAAGAGCCGGTGCTCGTCGCGGGTGGCGCCGGAGATCACCGGTACCGCGTGCCCGCGGCCGGCCCGCAGCTCGGCCGAGGGCGACCGCGGCAGCGTCTCATTGCCGTACGCGTAGGACTGGAACATGTTCATGATCTGCGGGACCTTGAGAATCGTCCTCACCGGCAGGGCGCGCAGGCAGCGCAGGTCGGAGCAGCCGAGCTTCCCGGCCGCGTACCGGCCCGTCTCCTCGACCTGGGCGGCGGGGAGCCAGGCGTAGTCCGGACGGCCGGGCACGCCCTCGCCCATGCTCCCGGGGAGCATGTCCATCATCGTCTCGCCGCTCTGCATGACGGCCCGGTCGAACAGGCCCCTGGCCTTCGGCGAGGTCAGGTGCCCGCCGATGCTCATCGCGCCCCACGAGACGCCGAACACGGTCACGTTGCGCGGGTCGCCGCCGAACGCGGCGGCGTTGCGGCGCACCCAGCCCAGGGCTGCCTGCTGGTCCTGCAGCCCGTACGTCCCCGACCCGGCCAGCCCGGGATATCCGAACCCGCCGAACACCCCGAGCCGGTAGTTGATCGTGACGACCACCACGTCCCCCCGGGTGGCCAGGCGGCGCACGTCGGTGAGGTCCCCCGAGCCGAGGGCGCCGTCCCCGTGGATCCACACCATGACCGGCCTGCCGGTCCTCGGGGTGCGCGGCACGGTCACGTTGAGGAACAGGCAGTCCTCCTCGTCGCTGGTCACCTTCGCGTAGTCCGCGCCGACCTGGGGGCACATGGCGCCGGGCCGGGTGGCGTCCCGGGTCCCGGCCCAGCGGGCGGCCGGGCGCGGGGAGCTCCAGCGCAGCTCGCCGACGGGCGGGGCCGCGTACGGGACGCCGTTGAAGATCCTGTGCTCGCCGGTGACCGTGCCGCGCAGGGCCCCGGTCTCGACGCGCACGACGCGCGGGTCGTCCGCGCCGGTCCGGCGCGGCTCTCCGTCCGGAGCCGCCGCGCACGCCGCCGCGAGGGCGGTCGTCGCCAGAACGCTCATGATCTTTGTTCGCATGTCCTCCACGCTGTCAAGGGCGGGGCGGGGCGGGCAGAGCCGTCGATACGCAATGCCAGGGGACAAATGTCCCGGCCGGGACGGGTGCGGGAGCGGGAGTGGATCGGCCGAGGGTCCCGCGCCGCTCTCCTGGGCCGGAGCGGCCCCGGTTGTTAGGCTCGGCCACCGAGCAAGTGCTCACTTTCGAACGAGGCGGGGCGGACGATGACGGCAGAGGACACGGCCCGGAACGGCGTGCGGACCCACGGGCACTGCGACCCCCGTTTCTCCCGGGTACGGGAGGTGTTCGACGGCCACTTCGCCGACGGCGAGGAGCTGGGCGCGGCGTTCGCGGTCTTCGTGGACGGCGAGCCGGTCGTCGACCTGTGGGGCGGGACCGCCGACCGCAGGAGCGGGCGCCCCTGGGAGCGCGACACCCCCGTGCTGGCGTACTCGTGCACGAAGGCGGTGACCGCGACGGTGGCGCTGTCGCTGGCCGAGCGCGGCCTGCTCGACGTCTCCGCCCCGGTCGCGGACGTCTGGCCGGAGTTCGCCCGCCGCGGCAAGGACCGCGTCACCGTCGAGCACCTGCTCACCCACCAGGCGGGGCTGCCCGCGATCGAGGAGCCGGTCCCGGTGGAGGAGTTCGAGGACCAGGCCGCCATCGCGGACCGGCTGGCCGGGCAGGCCCCGATCTGGGAGCCCGGGACCGCGCACGGCTACCACGCGCTGACGTACGGGTTCCTGGTCGGCGAGGTGATCCGCAGGGTGTCGGGCTCGTCCGTGGGCGAGATCGTCGCCGCCGAGATCTCCGGGCCGTCCGGCCTGGACCTGTGGGTGGGGGCCGGCGACGACGTGGCGGCGCGGGCGGCGCGGCTCTCCGCCGGGGACCGCAGGCCCCCCGCTCCCGACGGGCCCCCGGCGGCCCCGGACGCGGACGCCGGGGACGAGGACCCGCTCCTCCGGATGGCCCGGGCCGCGCTGGACAGGGACAGCCTGATGAACCGGGCGCTGGGCAACCCGCCGATCCACCTGCTGCCCGGTGGCGCCAACCACCCGCTCGTCCTGCGCGCCGGCTGGCCCGCGATGGGCGCCGTCACCACCGCCCGCGGCCTGGCGGGCTTCTACCGCGACCTGGTCGCCGGGCGGATCGTCCGGCCGGAGACCCTGCGGGAGGCGACGCGCAGGAGGGTGAACGGCCCGGACCGGGTGCTGTTCGTCGACAGTTCCTTCGGCCTGGGGTACATGCGCCCGGCGATGACCTTCCTCACCCCGCCCGCCGGCGCGGAGTCCGCGTTCGGCCACACCGGCATGGGCGGGTCGCTGGGCCTCGGCGACCCCCCGTACGGCCTGGGCATGGCGTACACGATGAACAGGATGGCCGGCGCCGTCTCGGGCGGTCTCCGCGGCCACCGCCTGGCCGAGGCCGTCTACGAGTCGCTCACCCGGGACCGCGCGGCGCGCTGACCGCCGGGGCCCTCCGTCACGTCCGGATCCTCGCGAACCCGGCGGCGCTCACCCGTGTTCTTCGCCGAACTTGACCGATCGTGACAACCGACCACATGGGTGAGACCGTCGAACAAGCGACGGCACGCCGAAGGGGGCTGGATGGTTCCGGAATACCGCGAGATCCGGGAGCTCGGTGCCGGCGGGGGCGGACGCGTGGTGCTGGCCACGTACGCTCCCACCGGGGCCTACGTGGCCATCAAGTATCTCGACGCGGCCCTCAAGGACGACCCCGGCTTCCTGGCGCGCCTCCGGGCGGAGGCGCGCGTCCTGGTGGAGTTGCGGGATCCGAACGTGGTGGGGCTCCACGAGTACTACGAGGACGTGCTCGAGGCCGCGGTCGTGATGGAACTGGTCGACGGTGTCGCGCTCCGGCGGATCCTGGACGAGCACGGCACGACCAGCCCCGAGGCGGCGCTGGCCGTGCTCAGGGGCTCGCTGCTCGGCCTGGCCGCCGCGCACGACGCCGGGGTGCTGCACCGCGACCTCAGGCCCGAGAACGTGCTGGTCCAGGCCGACGGCGGCAGCAAGCTGGCCGACCTCGGCATCGCCCTCCCCTCCGGGCACCCGGGCGGCTTCGCCTACCTGGCGCCCGAGCGGCGGCAGGGGGCCCCGGCGAGCGCGGCGGCCGACGTCCACGCGGCCGCGTGCGTGTTCTACGAGTGCCTCACCGGCCGCAGGCCACCGGAGACCGGCCCCGGCGTCGCACCGGCGCACCGCGGCGCGACGCCCGTCCCGGTCGACGAGGTGCCCAGCTCGGTACGCGGGCTGATCACCCGCGGCATGGCCGTCGACCCGGCGGACCGGCCGCGGAGCGCGCGGGAGTTCCTCCAGGAGGTGGAGGCCGCCGCGCCCACGGCGTACGGGCCGGAGTGGGAGCAGCGCGGGCGGCGGCATCTCGCCGAGGCGGCCACGCTGCTGGCGCTGACGTTCCCGCTGGCGCGACCGGCGGAGGCCGGGCCCGCGGGCAGAGGGGGCGTGTTCGGCCGGGGAGGCCGGGCGGGACGCGCGGGGCGGGCGGACCGGATCCGGCGTCCCCGGCTGGGACCCAGGACGCTGGCCGTGCTGGGGGTGATCACCGTGGCGATGACCGCCGGGGTGATCGCGGGCAACCGGCCGCAGGACAGGCTCTCCGCGGACACGATCTTCACCCCGCCGCCCGACTCCGCGGTGGTCGAGGAGACCCCGGTACGGCGGCGGACGCGCGCGACCGCGCCGGCGGGCCCCGGGGAGCCGCGACCCTCGCGGAGCACGGTCGACGAGCGGATCCCGTCCCCCTCACGGGCCACCCCCGCCGACCGCGCCGCCCCGCTCCCCGTCGTGCCCCCGACGCCCCCGGCGCTCCCGGAACGCCCCCGCACGACCGCCCCCGTCCCGACCGGCTCCCGGACACCCTCCGCCCGCCCGCCGGACCCCACCCCGCGCACCACGCCGAGCCCCACGGGGTCGCCCACCGGGACGCGACGGCCACCGGCGCCCGCGCACACGGTCGGCGACCTGTCGATCCCGCGGATCGACGCGCACGGGGCCGTGATCCGTCTCCGCGCCTCCACGACCGGCGACGTCACGCTCACCGTCACGTTCGCCGAGGGACCCGACCCCGGGCGTCTCGTCGAGGCGCCCCCGCGCACCGTCGTGCTCGGCGGGTCCACGTCCTACTCGCACGCCCTCCCGTACGCCTTCGCCGACCCGGCCTGCGGGCACACCGTCCACCGCCGGGTCACGGTCTCCACCGTGCCCGGGGCCCCCGGCGGGGCCTTCGGCCGCACCGAGGAGGTCCGCGGCGAGCCGTGCGAGCCCCCCGCGGTCTCCATCACCTCCTTCGACGGCACCACCGTCGCGTTCCAGGTGACGACCTCCGGCCCCGCGCCCGTGACCGTCCGGCTCGGCTTCGCCCAGGGACCCGGCGGGGCCCACGGCACACCGCCCTCGGACACGCGGGAGCTGAAGCTCTCCGGCGGCACCGAGTACGCGCGGGAGGTGACCGGGGAGTTCGGCGAGCCGCAGGGGTGCGACGGGCACGCCACGCGGCTGGTGACGATCACCACCCTGCCGGTGGGCGCCGTGTCCTCCAGGACCGCCCTCGTGGACCTGCCCCCGTGCTCCCCCGACCCCGACCCCGACTCCGGCCCCGACTCTGGCCCCGACGCGGACCCCGGATCGCCCGGTCCCGGCACGCCCCCGGAGCGGCCCGCTCCCGAGGCGGCTCCCGGCCCGTCCGGTCCCGGCCCGTTCGGTTCCGGCCCGTCCGGTTTCGGCCCGTCCGGTTTCGGCCCGTTCGGTTCCGACGCGGGTCCGGGGCGGGCGGACGTCCCTGAACCGGCCGCCGACGAGCCCGGTCCCCGCGGAGCGGGGCGGAACGGCATCTCGTGAGGCGACCGAGCGTTCACCGGGTCGACGGGCGAGGGCCGGATCGGCGAGAGCCCCGGCCGAAGGGACCCCGGCCGAGGCCCCCGGTCGACGGGACCCCCGGGCGGTCGTCCCCGGCCGGTGGAAACCTTGGAGCGGGGGACGTCCGGGCCGCCGGAACCCCGGCCCCGGCACGTCCCGCGGGCATGCCCTCCGCAAAGGCCCGGCCGTGCGGTGACCGTACGGACACGGCGTGTACCAGGAGGTGACGGCCTGCGCATAGTGTGGAGACGCCGGCCCGGATCCAGCCACACGGCGGTCCACTCGACGAAGCCGGCGTGAGGTCCTGATGGACGAGGTGGCATCGGTCGCCCGCAAGCGCCGGCAGGCAACGGATCTGCCGTCCGAGGTGACCAGTTTCGTGGGACGTCGGCATGAGACCGCCGAGGTCAGACGCCTGTTGTCCGTGGCCCGCGTGGTGACCCTCACCGGTCCCGGCGGGGTCGGCAAGACCCGGCTCGCCCTGCACGTCGCCGCCGACGTCCAGCGGGCCTTCCCCGACGGGGTGTGGCTGGTCGAGCTGGCCGGGCTGCGGGACCCGGAACTGCTCGTCGGGTCGGTGAGCGAGATCCTGGCCATCCGGGACGTCTCCACCCGGCCCCCCGCCGAGGTGCTCACCGAGTACCTGCGGCCGAAGCGGGCCCTGCTGATCCTGGACAACTGCGAGCACCTGCTCCGCGACTGCGCCGTGCTGGCGGAGAGCCTGGTCCGCTCCTCCCCGGGCCTGCGGATCCTCGCCACCAGCCGTCAGGCGCTGGGCATCGCCGGAGAGCAGAGCCTTCCCGTGCCGCCGTTGCCGTTGCCCCCTCCCCCGCCGGACCCGGACCGCCCCGCGCCGCCCGCGGCACCGCCCACCACCTCGGAGGCGGTACGGCTGTTCACCGAGCGGGCGGCCTCGATCGTCCCGGGGTTCGCGGTCACCGACGGCAACCGCTCCGACGTGGAACGCATCTGCCGCAGGCTGGACGGCATCCCGCTCGCGATCGAACTCGCGGTCGTACGGCTGCGGGCCCTGTCCCCCGCCGAGCTGCTGGCCCGCCTGGACGACCGCTTCCGGCTGCTGACCGGGGGATCGCCCGCGGCGCTGCCCCGCCAGCGGACGCTGCGCGCGCTGATCGACTGGAGCCACGTCCTGTGCACCGAGCAGGAACGGCTGCTGTGGGCGCGCATGTCGGTGTTCACCGACGGCCTGGACCTCCAGGCGGCCGAGGCGGTCTGCTCGGGGGACGGCATCGAGCGGGACGAAGTGATCGACCTGGTGATCGGGCTGGTGGGCAAGTCCATCCTGATCCGCGAGGACCACCCCGGCACCCCCTCGGCCGCGCGCTACCGGCTGCTGGAGACGCTCAGGCAGTACGGCCGGGAGCGCCTGGTGGCCTCGGGACAGGAGACCGCGCTGCGGCGGCGCCACCGTGACCACTACCGGCGGCTGTCGGCACAGGCGTACGCGGAACGGTTCGGCCCCGGCCAGGTGGTCTGGTTCGGCCGGTTGAAGCTCGACCACGCCAACCTGCGCACCGCGCTGGAGTACTGCTTCACCGAACCCGGCGGGGCGCCCGAGGCCCTGGGCATGGCCGCCGACCTGCTCTACCACTGGATCACGAGCCACTACCTCGGAGAGGGACGCCGCTGGCTGGGCCGGGGCCTGCTCACCGGGACCGGGCCGGACGGGATCAGGGGCCGGGCCCTGTGGTCCGATGGCTGGCTGGCCGTCATCCAGGCCCACATGACCGCCGCGGAGACGATGCTGGAGGAGGCCGAGAAGATCGGCAGGAGACCGGGACAGGAGGCGATCCTCGGCTACGTCGCCCTCTTCTCGGGGATGATCGCGATGTCCCGGAACGAGGTCGACGTCGCGATCAGGCTGTACGAGGACGCGGCGGAGCGCCATCGCGCCGAGGACGACCCGACCGGTCAGGCCGCGGCGCTCATCCGGCTCTGCCTGGCCCACTCCTTCCGGGGGGACTGGCCGAACTCGATCTCCGTCGGGGAGAGCTGCCTGGAGCTCTGCGACGCCCACGGGGAGGTCTGGCACCGGGCGTACGCCATGATGGCGCTCGGCGTCGCGGTCTGGCGCCAGGGTGACGCGCGGCGTGCGATCGAGCTGGAGAAGGAGAGCCTGAGGTTCAACCGCTCGATCGACGACCTGCTGGGCACCGGCGTCAACCTGGAGGTGCTGGCCTGGATCGCCGCCGCCGAGGGCGACCACCTCCGGGCGGCCAGGCTGCTGGGGGTCCTGGAGCGGATCTGGAAGGCCCTCGGGGCGCGGCTGTCCGGGTACGGGCACCTGATGTGCTACCACGACGAGTGCGAGGCCGTCGCGCGCCACGCGCTGGGCGGGCCCGCCTTCGACGCGGCGGTCCGGCAGGGGGCCAGGATGACCTGCGACGAGGCGATCGCCGCCGCCCTGGAGGAGCTCGACCGCCCCGTCGCCCAGGTCGCCGAGGCCGAGCCGTCGCCGCTGACCCCCAGGGAGACGGAGATCGCCCAGCTCGTCGCCCGCGGGCTCAGCAACAGGGACATCGCGACCACGCTGACCATCGCCCAGCGCACCGCGGAGGGCCATGTGGAGCACATCATGACCAAGCTCGGCTTCCACTCACGGGCCCAGATCGCGGTCTGGACCGGCGAGCGCAACCGGACCGGCGACCGCGACGGTTCCCGGGACGGCTCCCGGGACGACGACGCGGGCACGAACGGACGCCACCCGCCTGGCGCCTGACGACGCCCTGGACGCGGACGGGCACGGTGGGCGAGGTTGCCCGGGCCCAGGGCACGCGATCGGCCGCGAGAGGGCCTTCAGGAGACGCGAGGGGGCCCGGGACCGGCCACGAGAGGGCTTCCCGGGAGCGCGAGAGGGGCCGGGAGCGTGAAGGAGGCCGAAAGCGCGGGGGGCCGAGAGCGAGGGGGATCCGAGAGAGGGGGAGACCGGAGCCGGTGAGTGCGATGCTCACCGGCTCCGGCCTTCGGCGGGAGACGACGGGTCGGGGGACCCGCGCTCCGCCTCGGGGAGTGGCGGGTGGGTTCAGCCCTGCGCGGGGGACGCGGTGAGCTCGAACCAGACGGTCTTGCCGGTGGCGGTACGGGCGCTGCCCCAGCAGCAGGAGAGCAGTTCGAGCAGGTACATCCCGCGTCCTCGCTCGTCCTCGTCGCGCGCCCGGCACACCCGGGGCAGGGAGGGGTCGGCGTCCTCGACCTCGCCGCGCAGCATGCCGTCCGTGAAGTACAGGGCGAGACGGATGGCCCCCCGCGAGTGGCGCAGAGCGTTGGTGACCAGCTCGCTGACCAGCAGTTCGGCGACCTGGCTGTGCTCGTGCAGCCCCCAGCCCTCCAGGCAGTCACGGGTCATGTGACGTGCCCGGGGCACGGAGGAGGAGTCGGGGGCGAACAGGTGCCAGCGCTCCCGGACGACCGGGCGGCCGGGGTCCGTGGACGGCCGTCCGATGGACACCGGTGAGACGGCCTGCGGGCACGGCTCCGACGGTGTCGTGCCGTCCGCGTCGTCACGGGCGCACGAGGTGCCGAAGACGTGGACGGTCCCGGAGGCGTCGGCGATGCCGGACGTCCCGGTGGGGGCGGTCGCCTCGACGGCCGAGGCGGGGGGTGCGGGGGACGCGGGGGGTACGGGGGACGCGTCGAGGGTGTCGGCGACGCGGAGGGGGCCGCTCACGCCGCACGCCCCAGGGAGTCACGGTGCACGGGGATGCCGTGCACGGGGACGCTGCTCCCGTCCGGAAGGAGTGCTCCGGTGTCGTCGAAGACCACGACCCCGTTGCAGAGCAGGCCCCATCCCTGTTCGGGATGGAAGACCACCAGATGGGCGGCGTCGTGGTCGGGGGCGCTCGCCAGGGGACATCGAGGCTGGTGCTGACACATGGCTCGTACCTTCGATCCTTCTCCGCTTGCAGGAGCCTTTGCTGGATGAGACCAGCCTCTCGCACAAGCGATTCCTACACATGGGGACAAATACCTACATGACTACCCATATACCCCAAACAGGAGGAAAACTCGCAGAAAACCCCAGACTACCCGAGGTGTCGGGGAAGCGAAGGCCCGGGCCGACCGGGCGCGAGGCACTTTGGTAGATCTTTTGATGAAGAGGTTTGGTGGGGTGAAGTCCAAAATCGGCCGCTGACGTCGTTGTTTGTTCGATTCCGTGACCGTGGGTGACACGACGGGCACGCTAGTGTGTCGTAAATCCCCCTTTTGTCCGGGTAACCTCCCTCGTCACGGAAGACATCCGGTCAATGGCACCGCCACACGCGTCCCACCGCCCCCGCGGTCGGTCGTCGTGCACGTGCCGTCGTCCAACCTCGTCTCCCGGTGGCCGGGTCGCAGGGCGGAGCGACCGGACGCACGGCCGCCGGGGGTCCCCCTGATGCCTCACATGATTCCTGAGATGCAGAAGTTCATCGAGCTGCTCGAGAGCCAGCTCGGTTACTCCGAGAAGAGCGGCGGCTACACCAAGTTCGGCAGCTGGTACGGCAAGACCGTCGAGTTCGACGCCGACTACACCTCCGCGCCGTGGTGCGACATGTACCTGTCGTGGGCGGCCAAGCAGCTCGGCTACGAGGCCTGGGTGGGCCAGTTCGCCTACACCGTGTACCACGCCGAGTGGTTCCGGGAGCAGGACGCCTGGGGGACCACCCCCAAGCCCGGCGCCATCGTCTTCTTCGACTGGGGCGGCTCCGACAGCATCGACCGCATCGACCACGTGGGGATCGTCACCGCGGTCGAGGGCGGCAGGATCCACACGATCGAGGGCAACATCGACGGCGGGGTCGCCAAGCGCAAGCAGCGCGAGACCGACAAGGTCGTCGGCTACGGGTACCCGGAGAAGATCAAGGCCCGGCTGGACAGGGAGGCCCGGCAGGAGACGATCCAGAACCCCGCCACCGTCAACGGCCCGGTCGGCCCCACCACCGACGCGCCCGGGCTCGTCGCCGTCGTCCCCACTCCCGCCCCCACCCGCTCCTCCACGGGTTCCGGTACGGGTTCCGGTACGACCAAGGCCTCCCCCAAGCACGCCAGGAAGCCCGCCGAGCAGGCCGGGGAGCAGGGCCACCGGCCCGCGGACGGCGACAGGACGTCCTCCTCCGAGAAGGGCGACACCCGCCCGGGCGACACCGCGGAGACGCCGAAGAGCACGACCGGGACCAAGGCCGGCGTCCAGGCCAAGGGCCCGGCCGTCGCGGGCCGTACCTCACAGGGCAAGCAGGGCAAGCACGCCAAGGCGTCCACCGCCGACACCAGCGCGCTCGCGACCACCCCCGTCGCCGCGAGCGGCGATCTCACCGGGTACACCCCGGAGCTCGGCACCCCCGCGGTGCTCGCACCGGTGCTGCTGGCCGCGGTCGCGATCCTCGCGCACACCAAGGCGAAGCAGTCGCGGCTCCGGTTCGCGGCCGCCGCCGAACGCGCCGTACCGGTCGCGCCCCCTCGCAGGTCCCCCGGCCGCCGCCGCGCTCCCGGGCGGCGCCGCATGCCGAGGAACGCGCCCGTCACGGCCCGTCTCGTCGGCAGGCCCCAGGAGCTCGTCCCGGCCACCACGTCGTTCACCCCGGCCGCGGCGGCCGAGTTCCCCGCGGTCACGGCCCCCGTCGACGTCCTGGAGGAGACGAGGGCACGGACCCCGCGCGACGACCGTGCCCGCGCGCCCTACCAGGGCAGGCGCCGCCTGCACGAGCGTCCCGTGGTGGAGTCGTCCACCTTCGTCCAGGACGCCCCCCTGCGCGGCCGCCGTCATCGGCGCAGCGACTCCATGGTCAGCACGACCATCGCGGCCGGCCCGGCCGGGCCCGCCCCGTCCACCACCTCCGCCGTGCCCGCCCGCCCCGCCTCGCCGGGAGGTCCCCGGGTGCCGGCCGGTCCCGCCGTCCCGACCGTGTCGGCGCGTTCGGCCGCGGTGGGCCACCCGGCCTCCGCGCCGGGAGCGACCGCCGTGTCCGTCCCCGCGCCGCACGAGGGCCGGGGCCGTCCCGTCACCCGGACCGGACCGTACGCGCCGCCGGCCGAGTCCGGCGACATCCTCGTGCACAGCGGCTACCGGGGACGCCGCCGGGCGAGGGTCCCCGCCTAGGGACGTCGCCCGGCCCCGGCCGGATCGGGCACCGGGCCGGGCGGAGACGTCAGCGGTGGTCGGGCGGGCGCTGTGCCATGCTCCGGCGCAGCTCCTCCAGCTCCGCCTCCAGCCCGGCGATCCGGGTGTCGGCCCCGGGGCCTGCCGGACCCCGCCGGGGCTGCTCGGAACCGTACGGCGACCGCGGCCGTACCGCCCGGGTGTCCCCGGGCGCGCCCGGATACGGGTGGGCCGGCTGCTGCTGCGGGTACGGGTGCTGCGGAGCCCCGTACGGCTGCGCCTGCGGCGGGTACTGCCCGTGTCCCGGCACCGGATGGCCGGGCCCGGCCCCGTAGGGAGCCGGCGGGAACGGGGCCGCTCCCCTGGCCCGGCGCCTGCCCCTGGCGACCGCGACGATCGTGCCGATCACGAACAGCGCGGCCAGCCCGCCCCCTCCCCACAGCAGCCACGGCAGGATCGGCGTGCCGCTCTCGTCCTTGCCCGCCGTGATGGCCTGCTGGGAGTCGCGGATGTACGTGGCGACGTAGGGGTGGCTCGGCTGGAGCGCCTGCACCTCGCGGAACCTGGGCAGCGCGTCGGAGTACCTGTTCCGGAAGAACAGGTCGAGCGCCTCGTTGTACGCCGTCGTCGTCGCCGACCGGGCGGGCTTGATGTTCTTCTCGTTCAGCTTCTCCTTGACGACGCTGACCGGCAGCACGAAGCTCTCACCCTCGGTGGAGCCGCCGTCCTGCTGGATCAGGCCGCCGACGAGGATGCCGATGACCTTGCCGTTCCTGCCGAACACCGGCCCGCCCGAGTTGCCGGGGTAGGACGGCGCCTGGGTCTGGATGTACGGCACGCCCTCGGGGGTCTGGCGGGTGGCGTTGTAGGGGCCCTCGGTGAAGGCCGGGTCCAGCTTGGACTCGATGTTGAAGATCGAGGTCTGCGTCACCGTGCCGGGGAACCCGCTGATGTAGAGGGTGTCGCCGACCCGGACGTCGGAGTCCTCGCCCAGCGGCACGGTCGGCAGGTTGCTCTGCCCGTTGGCCTTGAGGATCGCGACGTCCTTGCCCGGGTAGACCGTGCCCTTGGCCACCAGTTCGAGCGGCACCGTCTTGGTGGTCTTGTCGACGCCCCCGCCGGGCAGGCTCTGCAGCAGCGAGAGCGAGCTCTGGACGTTGCGGATCTTGATGTTGTCCGCGTTCCAGACCTGGAAGATCTTCGCCGCGGTCCGCAGGATCTCCTCGTCGGAGGCCACGTCACCGAGCTCGGCGACCAGGTCCGCGGCGTCCTTCTCGTTGATCTTCGTGAGGGCCTGGGTGGCGAAGGTCTTCGCCAGCGCGGTCTCCTCCTGGCCGACGCAGTGCGCCGCGGTGACCATGTAGCCGTCCGGCGTGACCCACCAGCCGGTGCAGAGCCCTCCGGCCGTCGCCTCGACGACCCGCTCCCGCCCGCCGGGCGAGAAGTAGCGGCCCGGGTTCTTGGCCATCTGCTGCACGACCCAGCGGTAGATGCTCCTCTCGTCGGAGGAGATCTTGCCGGTCTGTACGGCGGCGACCCCCTGCTGGGTCAGTCCCTTGATCGCGTCCAGGTTCGCCACGGGCGTCGGCACCGCCACGTCGGCCGTGTAGGAGACCGAGGTCAGCTGGACGGCCGGGTGCGTCCTGGCGGCCAGCCACGTCCCGACGGGGACGTCGACCTCTTCGGGTTGCGCCGTCGCGGTACCCGGCAGTGCCAGTGTGCCCGCCAGCACCAGGCCCGTCACGGCGCCGATTCTTGCCCACATCTGCGTACTCTCCCCAAACTCGCTTCCCGGGGCGAGAGCATGACGGGAGCGACTTGAGGGGCACTTGGAAGCGACTGGGAGAGGTACCGGACGCTCCCGCGGCACACGCGGGCCGTTCCGGGACAGGCGTCCGGGAGACGCCCGGCGGGACGGTCGAGGCGTCTCCCGGACGCGACCGGCCCCTCAGGCGTAGACCGGTCCCCCGGCGACCGGGCCCTCAGAAGGCGTGACCGGCCCTTCAGAGGTCCCTCAGGAGGTGTGACCGGGCACTCAGAAGGCGTGACCCCCTTCAGAAGGCGCGAGCGGCCTCTCAGGAGGCGTGGCCGGCCCCGACGAGCTCCCGGCGCGGCTCCGGCTCCTCCTCGTCCTCCTCCTCGTGGCCCTCCACGGAGAGGTTCGGCAGGATGCGGTCCAGCCACGGAGGACACCACCAGTTGAACCTGCCCAGCAGCACCATGGTCGCCGGGACCAGCAGGCCCCGGATGATCGTGGCGTCCACCGCGATGGCCACCGCCAGCCCGACGCCGAAGATCTTGACCATGGGGTCGGGGTAGGCGATGAAGGCCACGAAGACCGCGACCATGATCAACGCGGCGGAGGTGATGACCCGGCCGGTCGAGCCCAGCCCCTCGGCCACCGCCCTGCGGTTGTCGCCGTGCCTGAGGTAGGCCTGGCGCACCGCGGTGAGCAGGAAGACCTCGTAGTCCATGGACAGGCCGAACAGGATCGCGAACAGCATCAGCGGGATGTAGCTGTCGATCGGCACCGTGAAGAAGATCGTGCTCAGGTAGGAGCCGTCCGTGCTGACCGGCGGGTCCATGCCGACCAGGCCGCTGCCCAGCCCCAGGGAGAACACCAGCGACAGCGCGCCGAACGCGGCGCCGAGCGAGACCAGGTTCATCAGCGCGGCCTTGATCGCCACGACCGGCGAGCGGAACGCCAGGAGCAGCAGCAGCGCGCTCAGCAGGATCACCACGCCGACGACCAGGGGCGTGCGGCCGGCGATCCTGTCACCGGCGTCGGCCATGCCGGCGACCTTCCCTCCCACGTGCACCTGGGCGCCGGGGACGTCGAGCGCGCGTACCGCCTGGACCACCTCCAGGGCGCGGGGGTCGGCCGGGGCGTAGTCGGGGATCGCCTGCAGCAACGCCGCCGTACCGCCCTTGTTGAGGACCGGGTCGGTGACGTGGGCGACCCCGTCGACGTCCGCGACGCGGTCCTTGAGGAGCTGCAGCACGGCCGGGGCGGGCTCGCGGTCCACGACCCTGACGTCCAGGTCCGCCACCACGACCAGCGGCCCGTTCATGCCGGGCCCGAACCCGGCCTGCAGCAGCTCGTACGCGCGCCGCGTGTCGGTGCCCCGGTCGCTGTAGCCGTCG
Source organism: Streptosporangium sp. NPDC050148 (assembly GCF_055586505.1). Taxonomy (NCBI): domain Bacteria; kingdom Bacillati; phylum Actinomycetota; class Actinomycetes; order Streptosporangiales; family Streptosporangiaceae; genus Streptosporangium; species Streptosporangium sp. NPDC050148. The sequence continues at coordinate 52,579 of NZ_JBVJIA010000030.1, forward strand.
TCGAGCGTGCCCAGCCTCATCGCCAGGGCGGGCGCGGCCAGCGCGCCCAGCAGGGCGACGCTGAGCGCGAGCACGGTCCAGGGGCGCCTGGCCACCCACAGGCCCAGCCCGGTCCAGCCGGAGGAGCCGTGGTTGCCCCGGCGTCCCAAGAACGGCAGGCGCAGCGCGTTGACGCGGTGCCCGAGCAGGCCGAGCAGCGCGGGGACCAGGGTGACCGAGGTGAACACCGCGGCGACGACCGAGATGCCGGTGATCCAGCCGAGCGTCTGCAGCAGGGGGAAGCCCGCGAGCAGCAGCGCGCTGAGCGCGATGATCACCGTGCCGCCGGCGAACACCACGGCGCCGCCCGAGGAGGCGACCACCCGGCGGACCGCCTCGTGGACCGGCACCCCGTCGGCCAGCAGCTTGCGGTACCTGCTGAGCAGGAAGAGCGCGTAGTCGATGCCGACGCCGAGGCCGATCATCGTCGCCATGATCGACGCCTGCTTGGGCACGTCCAGCAGGTGGCCGAGCAGGCTGATCACGCCGAGACCGGTCGCGATGCTGATCAGCGCGACGAAGATCGGGATCATCGCGGCGACCAGGGTGCCGAACGCGAGCAGCAGGACCAGCAGCGCGCAGACGATGCCGATGATCTCACTCGTCCCGGTCTTGATCTCCTTGTCCGCCGGGTTGGACGAGTCGGCCGGAACCGCCTCGATGCCCGCCTGCCGTACGGGCTCGACCGCCTCGGAGACGAGCTTCGTCGTCTCGCTCCGCGTGGCGGAGCCGCCCTCCTCGAGCTTGACGGTGATGAGGCCGATCTCCAGGCTGGGCGCCAGACCGCCGACCCGGTAGGGGGTCTTCACCTCGGCCACGTTCGGCACGTCGCGGACCTGGTCCACGGCGCGTTCCACCGCGCGTTTCCTGGACTTCGCGGTGAGCGCGCCGTCAGGCGAGTAGAGGACCATCTGGAAGGTGCCACCGGTCTTGTACTCGGAGCCGAAGCCCTCCTTCATCAGGTCCAGGGCCCGCTGCGCGTCGGTCCCGGGAATGCTGGTGTCGTTGCTGGTGGGCCCGGGAAAGAACACCGAGCCCGCGGTCAGCAGCACCGCCGCCGCCACCCACAGCGCCAGCACCGCCCTTCCGTGCCACGCGCACCAGCTTCCCAACCGCCCCAGCAAACCAGACATCGATGTCCGCCCCGTATGAATGTGAAATGTGCCTGAAACATCGTCCTGTACGGTCGTACAAACCGACGATATAAGGGTATGCGGGTATATTGCGAAACGGTGCGGACGGCGTGGGAATGAGACGATGACCACACTTGACCCTGGAAGCGACACACGCGACCGGATCCTGGACGCCGCCCGGCGGCTGTTCGCCGAGCGCGGCTACGCGGCGACCTCGCTGGCCGACATCGCCTCGGCCGTGGGCCTGACCAAGACGGCCGTCGCCTACCACTTCCATCCCAAGGACCGGCTGGCCACGGAGCTCATCTCACCGGCCAGCGAGGACATCGTGGGCCTGCTCGAAGGCGACTTCGACGACGACCGGGCCTTCGTCGAGGCCCTGGTGACCTTCATCGTGCGGCACCGGGCGATCATCCGGTTGATCATGGAGGACATCAACACGGCCGACGACGCGCCGCCCGGCTCCCCCGGTGAGGCCCTGCGCGCCTTCCGCGACCGGATCTACCGGCGCCTGGCCGGGTCCGACCCCGGCCCCGAGCGCAGGGTCCGTGCGTGGGCCCTGCTGGGCTCGCTCCAGTACGCGGTGGTCAAGACGATCGACCTGTCCGAGGAGGAGGTCAGGACGACCCTGCTGACCGCCGCGCTGGCCTCCTTCGAGTCCGGGTCCCGCTGATCACCGGCTCACCGGGCCGTCGGCTCACCCGCTCACCCCGAGGGGACGGCGTTGCCGGGAACGGTCTCCGGCGCGTTCGTGGGACTCGGTGGCGCGTCGGTCTGCCCGGGATCGGGTTCCCGGGTCGGTTCCGGTCCGGGCCCCGGGCCGGTCTGGCTCCTGACACCGACCGTGATCACGATCGTCGCACCGGGCCGGGCACAGGCGCCGGGCGCCGGGCTCTGCGCCAGCACCATGCCGTCCCGGGCCGGGTCGGTGACCAGTCGCGCCCGGCTCCGTACCGCGAAGCCCGCACCGCCCAGCGTGTTCGAGGCGTCGGTCGCGCCCTGACCGGTCACCGGTGGCACCGGGACCCCGTACCGGGAGACGACCAGCGTCACCGCGCTGCCCGCAGAGACGCTCGCGCCCGCGCCGGGGGTGCTGGCGAGCACCTGTCCGGCGGGCTGTTGCGAGCAGCGCCTGCCGACCCCTCCGACGACGAGCCCGGCCCGCGTCAGCGCCGCCTGGGCCTCGCGCCTGGCGAGACCGATCAAGGTGGGCACCCGGGTCCCCGCGGACACCTCCAGGTCGACCCTGCCCTCCCTGGACAGCGCGGTCCCGGCGACCGGCGAGCTCCCGACCACCTGCCCGACGGGCCGGTCGGAGGAGACGCTCCTGACCGTCCCGGGGACCAGCCCGGCCTTCTTGATCAGGGCCGCCGCCTCGGAACGATCCAGTCCGACGAGCACGGGCACGACCACCGTGGTCACCGGGGGCGGCAGCGGCGAGGACCTGACGCCCTCGGCGCGCGGGGGCCCGGCCGAGGGCCGTGGAAGGCGGCCGGGCGAGGGGCTCGTCCTGTCCGGCCGCGGCGTGCTCTCCGTCTGCGGGCCGACCTCCACCACGGGGAGGGCGGAGCGGTGCCGCGGGTCCGGCGGGGCCGCACCGCTCAGCGCCGGGACCAGGACCCCCACCAGCACGGCCGCGCTGATCAGCAGTGCCCCGGAGACCGCGACCGAGGCCCTGGTGGCCGCCCGGCCCGGATGGGTCCTGGGCTCGTCGGACTCCCCGTCGCCGAAGGACGCGAACCGGCCGGACCGGCCCGGCGGGATCGGTGGGCCCGGCCGGGAGAGGCGGCCGGAGGAGAGGGAGGCCGCCCGGGAGGGGCCGGAGGAGAACCCGTCCGAGGAGAGACCACCGGCCGAAAGGCCCTCGGACGGGAGGCTCTCGGACGGGACCGGGGGGACCGGCGGTGAGGAGAGGGCGACCGGGCCCATGAGACCGGACCCGTCCGACCTGACGGACCTGCCGGACGCGCCGGGACCGGCGGACCCTCCGAAGGAGGCCGCCCGGCCGGGGATGGCCCCGGCGCCGAGCACCGACCGGTTGACGTCGTCGCCGAGCAGCGCGAGCAGCAGCTCCCGGCTGTCGGGCCGGTTGCGGGGGTTCTTGTCCAGGCAGTCGGCCACCAGCGCGCCCAGCAGCCCGTCGAGCCGTCCCAGCTGCGGGGACGCGGTGAGGATCCGGTTCAGCACGGCCGCTATGGAGTCCTGGCCGAAGGGGGCGTGGGCGTTGGCGGCGAAGCACATCGTGGCGCCCCAGGCGAAGACGTCGGCCGCCGGGGCGATCTCGGCGCCCTCCACCTGCTCCGGCGCCATGTAGGCGGGGGTGCCCGCGCCGCGTCCGCTCTGGGTGGCCGCCGCGTCGAGCGCCCTGGCGAGCCCGAAGTCGATGACCCGGGGCCCGTCGGGCCCGAGCAGCACGTTCTGCGGCTTGAAGTCGCGGTGCACGATCCCGGCCCGGTGGATGGCCGCCAGCGCGGTGGCCGTGCCGATGGCCAGGCGCTCCAGCCTGCCTCCCTCGTGGGGACCGCTGACCGCGACCTCGCGGTGCAGCGACGGGCCGTCGACGTACTCGCTGACGATGTAGGGCCGTTCGCCGTCCAGCCCCGCGTCGATCACCTGGGCCGTGCAGAACCGGGCCACCTGCTTGGCGAGCTCGACCTCGCGCAGGAAGACCTCCGAGTCCTCCCCCAGCGAGCCGTGCAGGAGCTTGATCGCGTAAGGCTCCGAACCGGTGTCGGGGCGCACCCCGACATAGACCACCCCCTGGCCTCCCTCTCCGAGGCGCCCGATGATCTCGTACTCACCGAGCGTCGCCGGATCCCCCGTCTTGAGCGGCTGCGCATACGGCACGCGAGCCTCCCCTCGCCGCCACCCTTCTCACTCAAGAAGAAGGATCGCCCAGAGTCAACGGGGATGAAGGTCTTGTGTCCCTCACCGTGACACTCATGTGATGCTCAGGCCAGGACAAGACATGGCACACCATCCGAATCGCCCTGGAGGACGGCCGGCCCCCGGGCGGGCGCGGTCCGGCCGCCGTTCCGCCGGCAAGGGCGTCACCGGCACGACGGCCGCCCCCGGTGCCCCCGGTGCCCCCGAGGAGACGGCACGGCGACGGTGTCGGGTTCGAGGTCCCCCTGGAGCGTCCCGTCGAGGAGGTCGTCCCCGCGATGTGAGGACGCCGCACGGACACCGCGGGCCGAACCGGTAGCCTGGCCGGGTGCTCGAAGAGATCAAGGCCACCCGTTACGTGACGCCCCTGCGCGAGGGCGGCTCGCTCCCCGGGATCATGGAGGCGGACGACCTCGGCACCCACGTCGTGAAGTTCCGCGGCGCCGGGCAGGGCCGCCGCGTCCTGGTCGCGGAGATCGTCTGTGCCGGGCTGGCCCGCCGCCTCGGCTTCCGCACGCCCGAGCTGAAGGTGATCGACGTCGATCCGCAGCTGGGCGCCCGCGAGCCCGACGAGGAGATCCAGGACCTGCTCAAGGCCAGCGAGGGCAACAACCTCGCGGTCGACTTCCTGCCGGGCGCGCTGGGCTTCGAGCCGCTCACCCGGCCGCCGGAGGCCGGCTTCGCCTCCCGGCTGCTCTGGTTCGACGCGCTGATCCACAACGTCGACCGCAGCTGGCGCAACCCGAACCTGCTGCTCTGGCACGGCGACACCTGGCTGATCGACCACGGCGCCGCGCTCTGGTTCCACCACAACTGGCCCGCCGCCGACCCGCTGCGCCCCTTCGACGCGGACGACCACGTGATGGCCCCCTTCGCCACCCGCCTGGACGAGGCCGACGCCGAGCTCAGCGTGACGATCACCAGGGACCTGCTCGACGGGGTGGTGGACGACGTGCCCGACGAGTGGCTGGAGGACGAGCCGGGGTTCGACGGCGCCCAGGCCGTGCGGCAGGCGTACGTCGACCACCTGCTGACCCGCGCCCAGGGGCCGCGCACCTGGCTGCCCGGGCCGTCCGGTCAGGGCCCCCGGCAGGAACGAGAGAAGGGGACCGGCTCGGTGGGCGCGTTCTGGAAGGACAACCGGTGAAGGACGTCTACGAGTACGCGGTCATCCGGGTCGTCCCCCGGGTGGAGCGCGGCGAGCTGATCAACGCCGGCGTGCTGCTCTACTGCCAGCCCCGCGGCTACCTGTGCGCCCGGGTCGAGCTGGACGAGGCACGCCTGCGCGCCCTCGACTCCGGCGTGGACCTGGACGGGGTACGCGACGCGCTCGGCGCCTACCGGCTCTCCTGCGACGGCGAGGCCGGGCCGCTGGCCGCCGAGCCCCTGGGCGGCCGGTTCCGCTGGCTGACCGCGCCGCGCAGCACGATCGTGCAGACCGGGCCGGTGCACGCCGGGCTCACGGCCGACCCGGAGGCGGAGCTGGAGCGCCTGGTGGCCCACCTGGTCCGCACGCCCTGAGAGCGTTCCCGAAGGGGTCCCGCGACCGGGTCTTCGTACGGGTCCTCACGGGGAGGTCTTCACGCGAGGTCTTCATGCCCGGATCTTCATGCCGAGGGCTTCGCGCGGGGTCTTCGCGCGGGCCGGGCGTCACGAGGGCCCGGGACGGGAAGTCCGAGCGCGGGAAGGCTCAGAAGAGCACCGACATGAAGGTGCCGACCTCGACGAAGCCCGCCCTGCGGTAGGCGGCCCTGGCCGGGGCGTTGTAGTCGTTGACGTACAGCGAGACCACCGGCGCGAAGTAGTCGAGCGCATGGTTGATCACCGCGGCCATCCCGGCCACCGCGTGGCCCCGGCCGCGCAGGTCGGGATGGACCCACACGCCCTGGATCTGGCAGACCTGCGGCGTCACCGCGCCCACCTCGGCCTTGAAGACCACCCTGCCGCCCTCGATACGGGCGTAGGACCTGCCGATCCTGATCAGCTCGGCGACCCGGGACCGGTAGAGCGCCCCGCCGTCCCCGGCGTCCGGGGAGACGCCCACCTCCTCGGTGAACATCGCCACGCAGGCCGGCAGCAGGATGTCGAACTCGTCCGGCCGGACGCGCCGTACCAGCGGGTCCGGCGCGACGGGGGACGGCTCGGTGGCGACCATGACCGGCTGCGCCCAGCGGATCGCGCGGGCGGACCCCCAGTAGGGCTCCAGCCGCTCCCAGAGCAGCTGGACCGCCTCGGCGGGGCCGACGATCGAGGAACAGCGTCGGCCCTGTTTGCGCGCGCGGTCGGCGAAGGCGTAGACGGCGTCCGTCCCGGCGTTGACCGGGACAAGGTTCGCCCCGGCGTAACAGACGGAGGTCAGGCCGCCGCGCGGCCCGAATCCCCACATCTGGCCACCGAGCCTGGCCGGATTGAGCCCGACCGAGCGGACCCTGGAGGCGACGAAGACGTTGCCGACGGGGTCGGTGTCCAGAAGCGCCAGGACCTCGTCCCGATCGTTGTCGTCGAGCACGCGCGACGCCGTTGTGCGCAGCATCACGTGCTCAGCCTACGCGACCCCCTCGATTTTGGCAGGAACCGACACAGAGCGACTCATCTACTGCTCAGGTGACTCCCCGGTACCGCGTGACCGGCGGGCACCCGCATCGGGACGGACGCGCCCGCCGGGACCGGGGCGGGGACTCCGGGGCACCGGGCGTCGGGAGCGCCCGCGCTCCGGCGGCCTCCACCGGGCAGCGTGCCGTCCCGGAGATAGGCGGCCAGGCGCCGGTCGACGCAGGCGTTGCCGTTGAGCGCGACGCCGTGGTTCCCGCCCGGCACGGTCAGCAGCCGGGAGGTGCGCAACAGCTCGCGCATCCGCAGCGCTCCCTTGTACGGGGTGGCGGCGTCGCGCTCACCCTGGATAAGCAGGACCGGCGGCAGGCCGTCGCCGCGCACCTGCACCGGGGTGCCGCCCCGCTCGGGCCAGAACGCGCACGGCGCGTTGTACCAGGCGTTGGGCCAGGTCAGGAAGGGAGCACGGGCGTTGGCCCTGGTCATGTCGGTGCGCCAGCGCGCCCAGTCGCGCGGCCAGGGGGCGTCACGGCACTCCACCGCGAGGTAGACCGCGTAGCTGTTCTCGTCCTTGGCGTCGTTCTCGGCGTGCTTGCGGTAGGCGCCGAGCAGCGGGGCCGGGTCGCGCCGCTTGACGTAGGCGGAGAACGCCTTGGCCAGCTGCGGCCACACGGCGTCGGAGTAACCGCCGACGGTGTAGATGTCGTCGAGTTCGCTCGGCCCCACCACTCCCTGGGCCGGGCGGCCGGCCAGCCGCTCCCGCATGGCGTACCAGGCCGCCGAGACCGCCCTCGGGGTGGTGCCGAGCCGGTAGACCGGGTGGTGGCGGGCCACCCACCTGAGGAAGTCCTCGTGCCTGTCCTCGAAGGCGATGCTCTGCGCCAGGTTCGAGCGGTACCAGACGTCGCGCGGGTCCACCACGCTGTCCAGGACGAGCCGCTTGAGCCGGTCGGGGAAGAGCGTGGCGTAGACCGCGCCGAGATAGGTCCCGTACGAGTACCCCATGAAGCTGATCTTCGACTCGCCGAGGGCGGCCCTGATCATGTCCATGTCCCTGGCCGAGTTCTCCGTGGTCATGTGGGGCAGCATCCAGCCCCACCGGGTGCCGCACGCCTCGGCGTACTCGCGGGCGCGTTCGAGCAGCACGCCCTCCTCGCGCCGGGTGTCCGGGACCTGGTCGGGGCGGGGCGCCCGGTAGAACGTCCGCGAGTCCGCGCACGTGAGGGCGGGGTCGCTGGCCCCGACGCCGCGCGGGTCGAAGCCGACCACGTCGAACCGGCCCGCCACCCCCTGCGGCAGCCCCGCCACGACCGCCTTGGCCAGGTCGCGGCCGGACGCGCCGGGACCGCCCGGGTTGACCAGCAGCGTGCCCAGATGACCGCGGGAGGCATGGCCCCTGATCCGGTTCAGGGCGATGCCGACGGTCCGGGACGGGTCGTCGTAGTCGAGCGGCACCCTGAGCGTGGCGCACTCGATCCGGACGGGCCGCGCCCCGGGCAGGACTGCGGTGAGATGGGCCCTGCCGTCCCGGCACGGCCCCCACACCAGCGCCTGCCTCTGCTGAGCCGCTGTCGGCGCCTGCCTCTCGGAGGCCGCCGCTCCCTGCGGCACCCCCAACGCGGCGACCAGCATCCCGATGCCCGCGGCAATTCCGGCGACCCTCTTCTTCACTGTTCCGATCCCCCCACTCGTACGGCAGAGGCGATGGTCTCCCGCTCGGCGGCACGATCACCCGTGACACAACCGGATGCCTGCCAAAGTGTAGTCAGATGATTGCTAAGTGTAACGACGGGGTGGGTGACGACACGGAACGCCTGCCGGGAGCGGATCCCGGGCACGGGAGGGCGGAGGGATCGTCGGGAACGGACGAGGCTCCGGGCCGCAGGGCCCGCGTACACCCGGCGACGTCCCCGGAGGGTCAGTCAAGGCCCACGGGCCCGCGGAACGAGAAGGGCCCGCCGGGACGAGAGCCTGGCGGGCACCGAACTAAGCACTGAAGGAACGCGGGAGGATCGAGCGGGGGCGGCCCGCTGGGCACGAGCCCCGTCGGGCAGGGGCGCGGGCCGCGCCCCTGCGGACGTCTCAGCCGACGACCACCTGGGGTCCGGTGGTCTCCTCGTCGTCGAGGTCGACCTCCACGCCCATCGCCTCGGCCAGGCGCAGCGCCTCCTCGATCAGGGTCTCCACGATCTGCGACTCGGGGACGGTCTTGATGACCTCTCCCTTGACGAAGATCTGGCCCTTGCCGTTGCCGGAGGCGACGCCGAGGTCGGCCTCGCGGGCCTCACCGGGACCGTTGACGACGCATCCCATCACCGCGACGCGCAGCGGGACCTTCAGCCCCTCCAGACCGGCCTGGACCTGCTCGGCCAGGGTGTAGACGTCCACCTGGGCGCGCCCGCAGGAGGGGCAGGAGACGATCTCCAGGCCGCGCTCGCGCAGGTTGAGCGACTCCAGGATCTGGTTGCCGACCTTGACCTCCTCGACCGGCGGGGCCGACAGCGACACCCGGATGGTGTCGCCGATGCCCTCGGCGAGCAGGGCGCCGAACGCCACCGCGGACTTGATCGTGCCCTGGAAGGCCGGGCCCGCCTCGGTGACGCCCAGGTGCAGCGGGTAGTCGCAGCGGGCGGCGAGCAGGCGGTAGGCCTGGATCATCACGACCGGGTCGTTGTGCTTGACGGAGATCTTGATGTCGCGGAAGCCGTGCTCCTCGAACAGGGAGCACTCCCACAGCGCCGACTCCACCAGCGCCTCGGGGGTGGCCTTGCCGTACTTCTGCAGCAGGCGCGGGTCGAGGGAGCCGGCGTTGACGCCGATCCGGATCGGCACGCCCCGGTCGGCGGCGGCGCGGGCGATCTCACCGACCTTGTCGTCGAACTTCTTGATGTTGCCGGGGTTGACCCGGACGGCCGCGCAGCCCGCGTCGATCGCGGCGAAGACGTACTTCGGCTGGAAGTGGATGTCGGCGATCACCGGGATCTGCGACTTCCTGGCGATGATCGGCAACGCGTCGGCGTCGTCCTGGGACGGGACGGCGACCCGGACGATCTGGCAGCCCGAGGCGGTCAGCTCGGCGATCTGCTGGAGCGTGGCGTTGATGTCGGCGGTGACCGTGGTGGTCATCGACTGGACGGAGACCGGCGCGTCCCCGCCCACCGGGACGGAACCGACCATGATCTGACGGGACGTGCGTCGCTCGGCGATCGGCCTGGTCCTTACGGACGGGATTCCTAGAGCAACAGAAGTCATTTTCAGCCCTTGAGAGTGGACGACGCTCACCAGTCTAGGCAGTCCCGGTGAGCTCGCGTGCCCGTATCCTCGCCCACGCGTCCGCGTCGAGCACCTCGGCCACCGAACCGGCCTCGGTGACGGTGTGCTCGGTGACCACCGAGGCCACGGTGTCGACGATGCCCAGGAAGGGCAGGCGCCCGGCCAGGAAGGCCTCGACGCAGACCTCGTTGGCGGCGTTGTAGACGGCCGGGGCCGTGCCCCCGGCCCGGCCGACGTGCCGGGCGAGCGCGACCGCGGGGAACGCCTCGTCGTCGAGCGGCTCGAACGTCCAGGTGTGGGCGGCGGTCCAGTCGACCGGCCGGGCTGCGTCCGCGACCCGCTCGGGCCAGCCGAGGGCCAGCGCGATGGGCAGGCGCATGTCGGGCGGGCTGGCCTGGGCGATGGTCGAGCCGTCGACGAACTCCACCATCGAGTGGATGACCGACTGGGGGTGGACGACGACCTCGATGCGGTCGAAGCCGATGTCGAAGAGCAGGTGGGCCTCGATGACCTCCAGCCCCTTGTTGACGAGTGTGGCGGAATTCACCGTGATGACCGGCCCCATGGACCAGGTGGGGTGGGCGAGGGCCTGCTCGGGGGTCACCTCCGACAGGTCCGCGCGCGGCCTGCCCCGGAAGGGCCCGCCGCTGGCGGTGACCACCAGCCTCCGTACGGCCCGCGCGTCCGGGCCGCCGGGTCCGGCCGCCCACAGGCACTGGGCCAGGGCGGAGTGTTCGGAGTCCACCGGGATCAGGCTGCCGGGCTTGGCCAGGCGCTTCACCAGCGGCCCGCCCACGATCAGCGACTCCTTGTTGGCGAGCGCGAGCACCCGTCCCGCCTCCAGCGCGGCCAGCGTGGAGGTCAGCCCGAGGGCGCCGGTGATGCCGTTGAGCACGATGTCGGCGGGCCAGGCGGCGGCCTCGGTCACCCCCTCGGGGCCGGCCAGCACCCGCGCGTCCACCCCGTGCGCGGCCAGGGCGGCCCTCAGCCCGGGCACCGCCGAGGGGTCGGCGACGGCGACCACCTCGGGCCGGAACTCGGCCGCCTGGCGGGCCAGCAGGTCGACCCGGCCCCCTCCGGCGGCCAGGGCCGCCACCCGGAACCGGCCGGGGGCACGGGCGATGACATCGAGGGACTGGGTCCCGACGGAGCCGGTCGAGCCCAGCAGGACGACGGAACGGACGGTGTCTGGTTGCACCGCCCCATTCTCCCGGCTGTGACGGCACTGTCGAATCGGCCGGACCCGGATTCCCGGATCACCCGGACCCGTCACCCGGACCCGCGCGATCACCGGGACCTGCGGGACCTGCGTGATCGGCGCGGCCCGCGGGACGTGCGGTCCGGGAGGGCGGACGGACCGTTCCGGCGGACCGGATCGGCGGGTGATTCTGTGATTTCTGAAACTCACGATAAAAGGGAATATTTAAGTCTGAATCTCCCTATATCAATACTTCGGATTTTGAGAAATGCATATGTACCGCCCGTTAGCGTCCCGGACAGCACCGAACTCGGGAGGTATGTATGCGGCGCAATGCACGATTTGTCCCTGTCCTTGGCCTGGTCGCGGGGGGCACCCTGCTCTCCACGGTGATCGCCTCAGGCGCCATCGCCGCCACCGGCACGGACGCCGGTACGGACAACGCCAGGGCCACCGGCACGGCCCTGAGCGCCGGCGCGGACAGGGGCACGGCCGCACCGGGCACCACCGGGAGCACGGCCCGGGGCACGGGAGACAGGACGGGAGACAGGACGGGCCGCGCCGGTACGGCACGCGCCGTCCCCGAACCCGTCGAGAGGGAGGCGGCCGACACCACCGCCGAGCAGCGGAGCGTCAGGCGCTACTGGACCGGGGCGAGGATGGAGGCGGCCAAACCGCTCGCCGCCCTCGTCCCCAAGAAGGACGGCGCCCGGCTCACCGCGGCGGCGACCCGGGCCCAGGCCGCGGCCGACCCCGTCTCCGTACCCGCCACCACACCGGACGGCGAGACCGTCACGGCCGTCCGCGGGACGGCCGCCCGCCCCTCCAACGGCGCGCCGTGGACCCGCGGCGGGGCGATCACCACGACCACGGGCCGGGTGTTCTTCACCTACCAGGGCCGCAACGCCTCCTGCTCGGCGAGCGCGGTGACCAGCGAGAACAGGAGCACCGTGATCACCGCGGGACACTGCGTGCGAATGGGGGGCGCCTTCCACGGCAACTGGGTCTTCGTGCCGGGGTACCGCAACGGCGAGCGGCCCCACGGCACCTGGGTGGCCACCACGCTCTACACCACCCCCCAGTGGAACAACAGCGAGGACGTCAACCACGACGTGGCCTCCGCCGTGGTGGCACCGCTGAACGGCAGGTCGCTGACCGACGTGGTCGGCGGCCAGGGGATCTCCTTCAACCAGCAGCGCCGCCGGCAGATGCACTCCTTCGGCTATCCCGCGGGGGCCCCGTACGACGGCTCCAAGCTCGTCTACTGCGCCGGCCGCGCGTTCGACGACTTCATGATGACCCGCGACCTCGGGCTGAACTGCACCATGACCGGCGGGTCGAGCGGCGGCCCCTGGTTCCTCGACTTCGACGAGGGCACCGGGTCGGGCACCCTGAACTCGGTGAACAGCTTCAAGTACGGCTTCGCCGCCGGCTGGATGTTCGGGCCGTACTTCGGCACCGAGGCCCAGGCCGTCTACGACGCCGCGCAGACCACCGGCACCCCCTGAGATTCACCAAAAGTAACTACAAGAACACCCGGGGTAGTGCAAAATCGGATCCCATGACCCCGAGCCTCCCCCTGCTTGCGGCCGTCTCGCTCGTCGTCGGCCTGCTGAGCGCCCCGGTGACCGGCGCCACGGCCACCGGGCGGCCACCCCTGGACCGGACGGCCCCCGCGCGGGCGGCCGTCGGAGGGTCCCCGGCGTCCGGCGTTCCGGACGTGGCCGGGCGGTCCGGCGTTCCGGACGTGGCCGAGCACGTGCCCGTCCACACCGCCGCGGAACGGGAGCGTGTGCTCGGCTACTGGACCCCCCGCAGGATGGCCGCGGCGCTCCCCCTCGACCCGCTCGCGAAGGTCACCGGGGTGCTCCGGCGCCTCTCCGCCACGGCCGGGGCACGGCTCGTCCCCGCCCGGGGGCCGCACTCCCCCGTCTCCGGCGCCGTCACTCCCGGTCCCTCCGGTACCGGCTCCACCGGAACCGGAACCTCTGAGACCGGAGCCTCTGAAACCGGAGCCGCCGAAACCGACACCGCAGGGACCGGTGCCGTCGGAGCCGGTGCCGCCGAAACCGACACCGTCGGAACCGGAGCCGCTGGGAACGGCGCCCCCGCCACCCGCGCCGCGACGTCCCGCGCACCCGGGGCTCCGGGCTCCCCCGGTGCCCACGGCGCTCCCGGCGCTCCCGGCGCTCCCGGCGGGCTCGCCCTGCCGTCGCGTACCGCCGGGGCCCGCTGGACCGGGGGCGGCATGGTGGGGCGGACCACCGGGCGGGTCTTCCTGACCATCGGCGGGAGCGATTTCGTGTGCTCGGCCAGCTCGGTCAGGAGCGCCAACAGGGACCTGGTGGTGACCGCGGGCCACTGCGTCAAGGACGGCGCCGGCGCGTGGGCCGACAACTGGACCTTCGTCCCCGGCTACGCCCAGGGCCGCCGCCCGTACGGGCAGTACACCGCGCGCCGCATGTTCGTCGCGGGCCCCTGGTCGCGCAAGGGCGACGACAGCCACGACATCGGCATGGTGGCGGTCGGCACCAGTGGCGGCAGGCACCTCGGCGACGTCGTGGGAGGCCAGAACATCGCCTTCGGCACGCCCAGGGGACGCCCCACCAGCGGTTTCGGCTTCCCGGCCGACACTCCCTACGACGGCGAGCACCTGGTCTACTGCGCGGGGCCGCTCCGCGACGACCCCAACGGGCAGACCACCGGCCAGGGCATGCGCTGCGACATGACCGCCGGATCCAGCGGTGGCCCCTGGCTGACCGGGTTCGACGCCTCCACCGGCCGCGGCACGATCGTCTCGGTCAGCAGCTTCAAGTACAGCGACGACCGCCGCACCATGTACGGCCCCTACTTCGGCGGCTCCGCCAGGGACCTCTACGTCGCGGCGGGCAGGGCCTGAGCCGGTCGCGGCCCGCTCCGCGCTTCCCGTCCGGACCCGCCCGAAGGGCCGCCGAAACCACGACCGCTCAGAGGGTCAGCCCGGTGAGGACCATGACCTTCTCGTAGGTGAGGTCGGCGATGGCCGAGCGGATGCCCTCGCGGCCCACGCCCGAGTCCTTGACCCCGCCGTAGGGCATCTGGTCCGCCCGGTAGGACGGCACGTCGCCGATGATGACACCGCCGACCTCGAGTTCCCGGTTGGCCCGGAAGGCGATGTCCAGGCTGCGGGTGAAGACCCCGGCCTGCAGGCCGTAGCGGGAGTCGTTGACCGCGGCGAACGCCTCGTCCACGCCGGAGACCCGCTGGACGATCATGACGGGGCCGAAGACCTCCTCGCGGGAGACCTTGGCGTCGGCCGGCACGTCGGCCAGGACGGTCGGCGCGACCGTGGCGCCGTCGCGGGTACCGCCGGTCAGCAGGCGAGCGCCCGCGGAGACGGCCTCGCTGACCCAGCGCTCCACGCGTTCGGCGGCCTCGACCGAGACCAACGGGCCCACCTGCGTCTTCTCGTCGGCCGGGTCACCGGTCACCAGGGCCTCTACGGCCGGGACGAGCCGGGCCACGAAGTCGTCGTGCACCGACTCCTCGACGATCACCCGCTGGACGGCGATGCAGCTCTGGCCGGCCTGGTAGTTGGAGAACAGCGCGATCCGCGAGGCGGCCCGGTCGAGGTCGGCGTCGGCGAGCACGACCGCGGCGGCGTTGCCGCCGAGCTCCAGCGTCACGTGCTTGCGCGGCACCTGATCCATGATCGCGTACCCCACGGGGGCCGAGCCGGTGAAGGAGACGACCGGCAGGCGCGGGTCCCCGGTCAGCGTCCCGGCCCGGTCGTTGGGCACCGGGAGCACCGAGAACATGCCCTCGGGCAGGTCGGTCTCGGCCAGGATCTCCCCCAGCACCAGGGAGGAGACCGGCGTCGCCGGGGCGGGCTTGAGGACGATCGGGGCACCGGCCGCGATGGCCGGGGCCACCTTGTGCGCCACCAGGTTCAGCGGGAAGTTGAACGGGGTGATGCCCAGCACCGGGCCGTACGGGACGCGCGAGACGTAGGCGAGGCGGCCGGCGGAGGCGGCCTCGGTGTCCAGGCGGACGGTCTCCCCGCTCAGGCGGCGGGTCTCCTCGGCGGCGAACCGGAAGGTGGAGACCGCGCGGCCGACCTCGCCGCGGGCCCAGAAGACCGGCTTGCCGTTCTCCGCGGTGATCAGGCGGGCGATCTCGTCGGCCCGCTCGGCCAGGCGGCGCGAGACGTGCGCGAGCGCCTCGGCCCGTACGTGGATCGGGAGCGCGGCCGCCTCCTTGCGCACGGCCGCGGCCGCGGCCACGGCCTCCTCGACCTGCTCGGGGGTCGGCACGGAGCAGACGGCGACGACGCGGCCGTCATGCGGGTTGGTCACGGTGAGCTCGGCGTCGCCCGTGACGGGGCGGCCGGCGAGCCAGAAGGGGCGCACGTCCATACCCCGACGCTATGTCACCGGTGGGCGGGCGGCTCTGCTCCACTCCGCACAACGGACCCGTGACCGCGCGCCGTTCCGCATAAAAACCGCTGTGTGCCCGCCCTGTAACGAAAACGCCTGCATTTAAGGATATTCCTCATAGGGGCCGGTTTGAATGATCTTCACTGTGGCTAAGTCACCGGATGGACCCCAGGAGCGGAAGGGCGTGGGCGCATGATCCCCTCGGCGCCACGCGGCCTTCAGGGCGCCTACCTGGTCGGCGAGCGGGCGTCACAGGACCGGTTGCGGATGCGGCTGCTCGACGTCGCCAGCCAGCTGCTCGTCACCATCGGCCCGGAGAGCCTGTCGATGCGCCGCATCGCCACCGAGGCGGGCTGCTCGACGACCGTCATCTACACGATGTTCGGCAGCAAGGAGGGCCTGGCCGAGGCGCTCTACCTGGAGGGTTTCGAGCGCTTCCGGCGTCGCCTGGAGGCCGTGCCCCCGCGCAAGAACGCCCTGGAGCACCTCACCGCGCTCGGTCCCGCCTACCGGGAGGCGGCGCTGGCCGAGCCCGGCTACTACGCCCTCATGTTCGAACGCGCCATCCCCGGCTTCGTGCCGAGCGAGCGGGCCAGGACCCTCGCCCGCGCGGCGCTGAACATCGTCGATCGGGTGATCGCCGACTGCATGTCGTCCGGGTACATCGTGCCCACCCAGCCCAGGAAGATCGCCGACGCCGTGTGGGCCGCCGCCCAGGGCGCGATCAGCCTGGAACGTGCCGGGCACCTGCGGGACGGCGGCACCTACGAGGCCGTGCTCCAGGCGGTGATCTCCCGGTACATGATCACTCCTCGCCGTCCCTGACGTCCGGCCGGGGCGCCGTGACGGCCAGGGCGACCCAGAGCTCGGCGCGGACGGCGGGGTCGTCCAGGTCGCGGCCGACGAGGTCGGCGACGCGGCGCATCCGGTAGCGCAGGGTGTGGCGGTGCACCCCGAGCCGTTGAGCCGCCGCGTCCCAGTGGCCGTTGCACTCCAGGTAGGCGCGGAGCGATCCCAGCAGGTCGGCGCGGGAGCCGTGCCCGACGAGCGGGGCGAGCAGCGCCGAGGAGAACGCCGCCGCCGTACCGGGGTCGATCAGGGAGAGCAGCCCCTGGCCCGCCAGGTCGGTGAAGCGCATCACCGGCGTGGTGCCGCGTCCGGCCGCGGCGAGCGCCCGCTCAGCCCGGACGAGACCGGCGCGCAGGTCGTCCGGGCCGGCCGCGTCGCCGATGCCGACCGGCCCGTGCCCGCCCAGCGCCACCGCCCCGGCGTCCGCGGCCGGGGCGGGCACGATCAGCACCACCCTGCCGGCGCCGGTCGCGTCCCGGTCGGCCGCGGCGAACCCGCCGGTCACGGCCTCCGCCGCCTCCAGCACCGCCTCCAGCACCGCCACCGGCCCCGCTCCCGACACCGCTCCCGCTCCCGGCACCGTCCCTGTCACCGCCCTCGGCCCCACCCCCGTCCTCGCGTCGGCCGCCGCTCCCGGTCCTGCCCCCGGCACCGTCCCCGTCGCCATGTCCGTCACCATGTCCGTCGCCGCCCTCGGCCCCACCCCCGTCCTCGCGTCGGCCGCCGCTCCCGGTCCTGCCCCCGGCACCGTCCCCGTCGCCATGTCCGTCACCATGTCCGTCGCCGCCCCCGTCGCCATGCCCGTCGCCGCCTCCGGCCCGGCGGGCGTGACGAGCACGGCCAGCGGCCCGCCGGGAAGCCCCTCCCCCAGCCGCTCCAGGGTCTCGCGTCCCGCCTCCACCTCACCGGCCAGCAGCAGCCGCAGCACCGCGGAGCGGACCCTGCGCTCCGCGGCCACGTGCTCCCCGCCGTGCTCGACGGCGAGCGTCAGCAGCGACCCGGCGGCGTTGACCACGGTGTGCGCGACCGGGGTGAAGGGCCGGCCGAGGCCGACGGCGAGGAATCCCCTGACCCGGCGCGCCCCGAGCGGCCGTACGACGATGTGCTCTCCCGGCGAGGACAGGGCCAGGCTGGTGGGCGCGCCACGGCGGCCGTCCCTGAGCCGTTCCAGCTCCGGGCCGAGCTCCCCGGCCGCGGCCGTCGCGCCCCGGCCCGCCGCGTGCCGCACCGCCCCGGCCCCGTCCAGCAGGACCGCCCAGCCGCCGAGTTCCCGGGCGAGGCGGTCGATCACCGCGCGCGGGCCCTCTGGCCGCAGGGCGGCGCGGGTGAGGCGGCCCTGGGTCGCGAAGGCACGGCTGAGCTCGTCGTACTGCTCGGCGGCGATCAGCTCGCTGACCGCCTTGCCGATCGCGACGAACGGGGTGTCACGCGGCACCTCGACCAGCGGCAGCCCGGCCCGCACGGCGGCCTCGACCAGCGCCGCGGGGATCACCTCGTGGCCGAGCCCGGTGCCGAAGCCGAGACCGGCCACGCCCCTGGCGACCAGGCGCTCGACGTAGCGGGCGGCGTTCGCGGCGTCCAGGCGCATGCCCGTGGTGAGGACCAGCTCGTCGCCCTCCAGGAACGGCGTGGGGTCCTCCAGCTCGCTGACCGCCACCCAGCGCACCGGCCGGTCGAGCGCCTCCCGCCCGGCGAGCACGTCCAGCCCCAGCGACGGCCGCCGTACGACGGTGCGCAGCGTCGGCAGCACGGCCACCCCCGTTTGTACGTTATGTAGAACAGCGTCCCGGCAATTTTGCCATAGTGCATCATCGGCACCCCGACATCGGCGACATACGTTCGCAGGATGAGCACCGTCACCAGCACCGCCGGTCAGGGCGGCCCCTCGCTTCCGCAGGAGCGCCGTCTCGTCACCGAGATCCCCGGCCCGAGGTCCCGCGAGCTGTTCGCCCGCAAGCGGGCCTCCGTGCCACCGGGCATCGGCACCACGCTGCCCGTCTTCGTGACGCACGCCGGTGGCGGTGTCGTCGTCGACGCCGACGGCAACTCGCTGATCGACTTCGGTTCCGGCATCGCGGTGACCGGCGTCGGCAACGCCGCCCCGCGCGTGGTGGAGCGGGTGCGCCGGCAGGTCGCCGACTTCACCCACACCTGCTTCATGGTCACCCCGTACGAGTCGTACGTGCGGGTCGCAGAGGAGCTGAACCGGATCACCCCCGGTGACCACGAGAAGCGGACCTTCCTCCTCAACAGCGGCGCCGAGGCCGTGGAGAACGCGGTCAAGGTGGCCCGTCACGCCACCGGCCGTCAGGCGGTCGTCGTCTTCGAGCACGGCTACCACGGCCGGACCCTGCTCACCATGACGCTGACGGCCAAGAACATGCCCTACAAGCACGGCTTCGGCCCGTTCGCCCCGGAGGTGTACCGGGTGCCGCTGGCCTACCCGTTCCGCTGGCCCACCGGCCCGGAGAACTGCGCCGAGGAGGCCGCCGCCCAGGCGATCGACAAGATCACCAAGGAGATCGGCGCCGGGAACGTCGCCGCCGTGGTGATCGAGCCGATCGCGGGCGAGGGCGGTTTCATCGAGCCCGCCCGGGGGTTCCTCCCGGCGATCCTGGAGTTCTGCCGGCGCAACGGCATCGTCTTCATCGCCGACGAGGTCCAGACCGGCTTCTCCCGTACCGGCGACCTGTTCGCCTGCGAGCACGAGGGCATCGTGCCCGACATCATCGTCACCGCCAAGGGCATCGCCGGCGGCCTGCCGCTGGCCGCCGTCACCGGCCGCGCGGAGATCCTCGACAGCGTCCATGTGGGCGGGCTGGGCGGCACCTACGGCGGCAACCCGCTCGCCTGCGAGGCGGCGCTGGGCGTGCTGGAGACCATCGAGGCCGAGGACCTGACCGGCAGGGCCCGGCGGATCGGCGAGACCATGCTGCCCCGGCTGCGCGCCCTGGCCGAGCGCAACCCGGTGATCGGCGACGTACGCGGCCGGGGGGCGATGATCGCCATCGAGCTGGTGGTGCCCGGCACCACGGACCCGCACCCCACCGCGGCGGCCGAGATCGCCGCGAGGTGCCACGCCGAGGGACTGCTCGTGCTGACCGCGGGGACCTACGGCAACGTGCTGCGTTTCCTGCCCCCGCTCGTCATCCCCGACCACCTGCTGGAGGAGGGACTGGCGATCCTGGAGAAGGCGGTGAACGAGACGTGACGGTTTAGACCCCACCAAAAGGGGCACCCGGCTTGACGCCCGGTGCCCCTTTTGCCGTTATACGGCCTGCATGCAGGCCGTGATTTAACCACCGCTTGACACCGGCCACAGCGATCACGGGTCATGACCGCGTTATAACGGTTCCGATGTGAAAGTGCGCGATCAAGACAGAAAACGTGTCGACCTCCTCCCCACGGCCGCACCGGGGAGCAGCTCGAGGTCTCCACACGGAGGGATTCAGATGAACTGGGGGCCGACCAGAACGGCACACGTGACGATGACCTTCGACCCTGAGGGGCTGACCCGCACCCAGCGTGAGGGCGACGCCTGCGTGGCCTGCCACAAGAAGTGGCCGCGCCCGCGGATCAGGATCGGCCGGCTGCCCGACGGCACGGCCCTGTTCGCCTGCCCGGAGTGCGCCGACGCGCTGCTCCCGCAGCAGGGCGACAACCACTCCCGTCCCCGCCGCGCCGCCTTCTTCTGACGACGGCGAGGCGGTGACGGCACCGTACGCAAAGGGGTCTCAGGCGACCAGGAGGGAGGCCCCGGCCACCGAGTCCTCGGCGACCCCGGGGACCCCGTGGACCTCGGGGACCCGGGCGACCCCGGTGACCCCGGCGGCCTGCTCGCGCATGCCCCACGGTGAGCCGTAGGCGTTGAGCAGTTCCAGGAAGGGCACCGCGTCGAAGGCCTCGGGCCCGAGCACCCCGGTCCCCGACCAGACGCCGGTCGCCAGCAGCTCCAGGGCGACCACGGGGTGCACGGCCGTCTGCCAGACCACTGCCTGGCAGCCGTACTCGCGCATCGACCACTCGTTGTCGACCACGTGGTAGAGGTACACCTCGCGCGGCGCGCCGTCCGTGCCCGTGCCCTTCACCCAGGTCCCGGCACAGGTCTTGCCCCGCATCCGGTCGCCCAGGGTGGCCGGGTCCGGCAGGCTGGCCGCGACCATCTCGCGCGGCGACGCCTCCACCCCGCCCACCCTGATCTTGCCCGCGTTGTCCAGTCCCAGCTTGCGCAGCATCTTCAGCACCCCGATGAACTCCTCACCGAGGCCGTACTTGAACGTCACCCGCCGGGCGTCGATGTAGCGCGGCACCAGGAGCACCTCCTCGTGCTCGACGTTGACGCACTCGACCGGCCCGATCCCCTCGGGGAAGTCGAACACCTCCGGCTCGCTGAACGGCTCGGTGGTGTGCCAGTGGCCGTCCTCCCAGACCACCGGGGGGTTGAGGCACTCCTCGATGGTCGTCCAGATGGAGAACGTCGGGGCGAAGTCGTAGCCGTCGACCACCAGGTTGGACCCGTCGCGGATGCCGATCTCCTCGATGTCCCGGAACAGGTGGTCGGCGGCGTAGCGCGCGAAGACGTCGGCCAGACCCGGTTCCACGCCCATGCCGACCAGCGCCAGCCCGCCCCGCTCCCGCCACGCCGCGCCGCGCGCGAACTGCTCGTCGCCGAGCTTGACCCCGGGCAGCTCGTACGGCCTGCGCGGGTGGGGGCGCGACAGCGACATCGCCATGTCCAGGTAGCCGGCCCCGGCGTCGAGCGCCGCCTCGAACAGGGACATGGTGAACCGCGGGTCCACCGCGTTGAACAGCACGTCACAGCGGTGCTCGGCGAGCGCGGCCCGCACCGCCGCCCGGTCGGAGGCGTCCAGTCCGATGGCACTGAAGCGCGGGTCCGCGATCCGGGCCACGACGGCGGCGGCCCGGTCTCGGTCGAAGTCGGCGACCACGATGTGTTCGAAGAAATCCCGGCGCGCGGCGATGGGGACCACGGCGGAGCCCACGCCGCCCGCCCCGACAAGCAGAATCCTCATAACGGACATAATACTCACTGACTGGTCGACCAGTCGATAGAGAATTCATGATCCAGGCATCGGATCCGCGCCCAGAATGGATCATGACAACGGAAAGCGTCGTCCCGGCCCGCCTGCGAGGACGGGAACGGAGAAGGGCCCCTTTGCGCGATCTCGGCCCGGAAGGACGGCCCTTGCCCGAAGGACGGACCCGATCCGGGAGCACGGACCCGGCGCAGGAGGACGGACCCGGCCCGGGAGGAAGGGTCAGGAGAAGCGGACCCGGCCCGGGAAGAACGGATCCGGGAAGCTCAAGGAGATCGACCGGGGCGACGGGCCCCGGTCACCTCACCAGGTCCTTCCAGCGTTCCGTCCACTCGGCGTAGTCGGCGCACGTCCCGCCCCGGCCGCCGCAGTCCGGTGTCGGGCGTGAGGCGAACAGCACGTCGCGCAGCCCGCGGCCGTCGCGGACGCGGTAGACGTCGCATATCCGGCCGGCGCGCCCGCCGCACGCCTCCGGGTTGGCCGGGGCGAGCCCGGTCCAGGCCGCGGCCGAGCGCTGGGCCCGCTCCGAGCTCGTCCAGTCGAGCCACCGGTAGGCACAGTTCGGGCTGGCCGACCGGGCCGAGATCATCCAGGAGTCGACCCACCCGGTCACCGGCCCTGCCTCCGCGGCCCTGATCTCCCGGCCCGCCCTGCGGAAGAGGTCCAGGTGGTAGGGAAGGGCCTGGGCGATCCGCACCGACCCGGACGACATGGCCCTGACCAGGTCGAGGGAGTCGTCCCAGTAGAGCCGGTCGGGGCCGTCGCCCCGGGCCAGCAGCGCGACGGCCGCGTCGAGCTGCGCCGAGGTGAGCTGGAACGGGTCGTCGATCTCGGGGTCACCGCCCCGGCCGAGGGCGAGGGCGGCGTCGGCGATGCTCAGCGGGCTGTCGCGGATCGCCGCCGGAGCCCTCTCGTACAGCGCCGGGGACTTGCGCGTCCCCTCCCCCTCGTAGATCACCCGGTTGACCCCCCACAGGTAGGGGACGCCGTAGACCCGGCCGTCCTCGCGCAGGCCCGGCAGCTCGCGCAGGCGCTTGGGGATGTCCCAGTACGCCGTCACCAGGGAGGTGTCCAGCGGCGTGACCTTCTCCTCGGCCACCAGCAGCCCGGCCAGCTCGGGCGAGGGCGAGACCACGTCGTAGGTCCCGGCGGCGAACCTGGCGGCCATCTCCTCGGCGGTCCGGACCCGGTCGACCCGTACGACGCAGCCGCTCTCGCGCTCGAAGGGCGTGACCCAGTTGATCCGCGAGCCCGCACCGCCGAACTCGACGTGCCCCTGGAAGGTGAGCACCTGCAGGGCCCCCTCACCCTTGCCGATGGACGCCGACGGCGTGGGAGAGGCCGACGGAGCGGGAGAGGCGGGGGTCGCGGTGATCCCGGCGGAGGGCGTCACGAAGGGCACGGGGGTGGCGGTCACCGGGGAGGAGGACGTCGCGGCCGGCGACGGGTTCCCCACCGGCCGGACCGCGCTCACGGTCCCCGTCCCGGTCTGGGCGCACGCGGCGAGCAGCAGACCGCCCGCCCCCAGCAGCGCCGCACGACGCGCCCGGCCGAGCCTGTCCCCGCCCACGAGGTCTCCTCCCGACGTCCACCGACCTGCCCGGGAGCCTACCGGCCCTCCCCCGCCCCCGCAGGCGCGCGTGCGCGGCCCCCGCCCGGGGCCGTCACCGGGCGGGGGCCGTACCGCGATCATCCGTCGCCGGGGAGCCCGGCCGCGACCGTCCCGCCGGTCTACCCGTTGACGGGGAAGCCGAGGTTGACGCCGCCGTGGCTCGGGTCGAGCCAGCGGGAGGTGACGACCTTGCCGCGGGTGTAGAAGTGCACGCCCTCGGTGCCGTGCATGTGGGTGTCACCGAACAGGGAGGACTTCCAGCCCCCGAAGCTGTAGAAGGCCATCGGGACCGGGATCGGCACGTTGATGCCGATCATGCCGACCTCCACCTCGTTCTGGAAGCGCCGTGCCGCGCCGCCGTCGTTGGTGAAGACCGCGGTGCCGTTGCCGAACTCGCCGCCGTTGATCAGCGCCAGCCCCTCCTCGTACGAGGAGACGCGGACGATCGCCAGGACCGGGCCGAAGATCTCCTCGGTGTGCACCCGGGACCCGGCCGGGACGTGGTCCAGGACCGTGGGGCCGAGCCAGAAACCGGGGGTCTCCTCGGCGGCGGCGCCTCCCAGGACGGGCGTGCGGCGGCCGTCCACGACGAGCTTGGCGCCCTCGGAGACGCCCAGGTCGAGGTAGGAGACCACCTTGTCCCGGTGGGCCCCGGTGATCAGGGGTCCCATCTCGGAGGCCGGGTCGTCGCCGGGGCCGACGGTCAGCTCGGAGACCCGGGAGACGATCCGGTCGACCAGCTCGTCCCCGACCGGGTCGACGGCCAGCACCACGGAGATCGCCATGCAGCGCTCGCCCGCGGAGCCGAAGCCCGCCGACACCGCGGCGTCGGCGACCAGGTCGAGGTCGGCGTCGGGCAGGACCAGCATGTGGTTCTTGGCGCCGCCCAGCGCCTGGACGCGCTTGCCGTGCCGGGTACCGGTCTCGTAGACGTACCGGGCGATCGGGGTGGAGCCGACGAACGAGACCGCCTTGACGTCCGGGTGCTCCAGCAGCCGGTCCACCGCGACCTTGTCGCCCTGCACGACGTTGAACACGCCGTCGGGCAGCCCTGCCTCCTTCCAGAGCGCGGCCATCAGCAGCGACGCCGAGGGGTCCTTCTCCGAGGGCTTGAGGACGAAGGCGTTGCCCGCGGCGATCGCGATCGGGAACATCCACATCGGCACCATGGCCGGGAAGTTGAACGGGGTGATCCCGGCCACGACGCCCAGCGGCTGCCGGATCGAGTAGGAGTCGACCCGGGTGGAGACGCCCTCGGAGAAACCGCCCTTGAGCAGGTGCGGGATGCCGCAGGCGAACTCCACGACCTCCAGCCCCCGGGCGACCTCGCCCAGCGCGTCGGAGTGGACCTTGCCATGCTCGGCGGAGACGAGCCGGGCCAGCTCGTCGCGGTTGGCGTGCACGAGCTCGCGGAAGCGGAACAGCACCTGCGCGCGCCTGACCAGCGAGGCGTCCCGCCAGGCGGGCCAGGCGGCGACGGCGGAGGCCACGGCCGCGTCGACCTCGGCCTGCGAGGCGAGGTGGACCCGTCCGGCGACCTGCCCGGTCGCGGGGTGGAAGACGTCCGCGGTACGGGTCCCGCCCCCGGCGCCCTGGGCGCCCTCGGCGCTCTCGGCGGGGCCGCCGCCGATCCAGTGGGTGACGTTCCTCACGAGGCGACCTCCGCGTTGACGGTCTCGAGCGCGTTGACGATGATCCCGAGGCCCTCGGCGGCCTCGTCCGGGGTCAGGGTGAGCGGCGGGGCCATCCGGACCACGTTGCCGTACAGGCCGCCCTTGCCCGCCAGCAGGCCCGCCTTCTTCGTCTCCTCCATGAAGCGGGCGGCGAGCGCCGGGGCCGGTGCGCCGGTCGCCGGATCGACCAGGTCGAGGGCGAACATCAACCCCTTGCCGCGGACGTCGCCGACGATCGGCAGGCGCGGTGCCGCCTCGCGGAGCCCGTCGATGATCAGCGCGCCGGTCCTGGCCGCGTTCGCCTGAAGGTCGTGGTCGAGCACGTAGTCCAGCGTGGCGTTGGCGGCGGCCATCGAGAGCGGGTTTCCGCCGAAGGTGGAGAGCCCGACGGCGTGCAGGCCGTCCATCAGGTCGCCGCGGGCCACGACGCCGCCCACCGCGAAGCCGTTGCCCAGCCCCTTGGCGAAGGTCATCATGTCCGGCGTGACCCCGTGGTTCTGGATGCCGAAGAAGGCCGATCCGGTACGGCCCCAGCCGGTCTGCACCTCGTCGGAGATGAACAGGACGCCCTCGTCGGCGAGCACCTCCCGGTAGGCGGCGAACAGGCCGTCCGGGGGCATGGTGAAGCCGCCCACGCCCTGGACGGGCTCGGCGATCAGCGCGGCCACGTCGCCGCCGACCGCGGTGGAGAGCACGTGGCGCAGGTCCTCGACGCAGGCGGCGATGTAGTCGGCGTCGGACATTCCGCGGAACGGGGTCAGGTGCCGGTCGGCGCCGTGCAGGAAGTGCACGTTGAGCGGCGAGAGCGAGCTGTTCTTCCAGGCGCGGTTGCTCGTCACGCCGACCGCGCCGAAGGAGCGGCCGTGGTAGCTCTGGCGCATGGCGAGCACCTGGTCGGACCGGCGCGCGTAGGTCGCCAGCAGCAGCGCGGTCTCGTTGGCCTCGGTACCGGAGTTGGTGAAGAAGACCTTCGCGTCCGGGATGCCGGAGAGCCTGGCGATCTTCTCCGCCAGCTCGACCTGTCCGCGCATCAGGTAGAGCGTGGAGGTGTGCACGACCCCGGTGGCGAGCTGCCGCTCGACGGCCTCGCGCACCTCGGGCACGTCGTACCCGATCATGTTGGTCAGGATTCCGGCGAAGAAGTCGAGATAGCTCTTGCCCGACGCGTCGATGACCCGGTTGCCCTTGCCCCCGACGATCTCGATGGGGTCGTCGTAGTAGAGGGCGAGCCAGCTGGGCATTACCGCGCGATGACGCGCAAGGAGGTCCGACATGTATCGAGTATCGCCGGTCGGGCCCACCGCTCCTACCGTCAACGTGTCGGTATGTGCCGATCAAACCCGTCATGTTGTCAGCGATGGGGCAGGTGGTGAGGACGGGTCCGCGGGCCGGGCCCGCACGGCTTGCGCCATGCGACGGATGCCGCAAGCCGCACGGGGGTCGGCGGAGGACCCCGCTCCTCGGTCCGGCCGCCCGCGCCCGGCGGGGGCCGACGAGACCAGCATCTCCCCCGCCCGCCGTCGAGGCAATCACGTACGCCGGACGAAAGGATCCGGGACGATCCACGACGCACGCCCTCGCGTGAGGGCGTCACGAAGGTCTCTGGATCGCGGAGATCTCGGAGGTGCCGAAGGTCGCAGAGGTCCGGCGGGCCCCGAAGATCACCGGATCACGGGGACCACGGGGACCACGGGGATCGTCTCAGCCCTCCGTCCTCACCAGGTCCGCGTCCACGCCCGGTCCCGCCGTCTTCGCGGGCGCGGGCCGCAGCACCAGGAAGGCCAGGGTGGCCGCGGCCAGGGTGAAGGCGACGCCCACCCAGGAGCCGAGCGACATGGCCGAGACGAACGCCTCGCGCGCGGTGCCGATCACGCCGGGGTCGCCCAGGCGCATGGCCTCGCCGATCGACTCGCGGGCGGCGGCGGGCACGTCCGCGGGCATCGACGCGGTGTAGAAACCGGCGAGCACGCTGCCGAGCACGGCGATGCTCAGCGCCATGCCGACCTGCTGGACGGTGTCGTTCAGCGCCGACCCGACGCCGGCGTGCGCGGGCGGCACGGCGCCCATCAGCGTCGCGTAGGCCGCCGGGCCCGCCAGCCCGCCGCCGATCCCCATCAGCATGAGGCCGGCGATCAGCACGCCGTACCCGGTCTCGGCGGTCATGAAGGCGAACACGGCGAAGCCGCAGGCCATCACGGCGAGGCCCACGGCGACCAGCAGCCGGTTGCTGACCCTGGTCCCCAGACCGGCGCCCACCGCGTTGAACAGGGCGGCGGCCACCGCGTACGGCAGCAGCGCCAGACCGGCCCGCATGGGGCCGTAGCCCAGCACGAACTGCAGGTACTGGGTGAGCATCAGCAGCAGCGCGCCGGTGCCGAACGACATCAGCACGATCGAGAAGGACGCGCCGCTGAAGTTCCGGTCGCGGAACAGCTCCAGCGGGAGCATCGGGTGCTCGGTCCTGCGCTCCCAGATCACGAACGCGGTCAGCGCGACCACGGCCACGGCCGCCGCGACCAGCGTCTCCGTCGAGGTCCAGCCCGCGGACGGCGCCGAGATGACCACGTAGACCAGCGCGCCCATGCCGGCGGTCGACAGCAGCACGCCGGCCGGGTCCAGCCTTCTCGCCGGGCCGCGCGACTCGGGCATCAGCAGCACGGCGGCGATGCCCGCGACGATCGCGACCGGCACGTTGAGCAGGAAGATCGAACCCCACCAGTAGTTCTCGAGCAGGAAGCCGCCGAGCGTCGGACCGGCGATCACGCCGACCATGGCCACCGCGCTCCACGCGGCGATCGCCTTGCGGCGCTCCTCCTCGTCGAAGACGGTGATCAGGATCGACAGTGTGCTCGGCATGAGGATGGAGCCGCCGACGCCCATCAGGGCCCGGGCGCCGATCAGGTGCCAGGGCTCGGTGACCAGCACGGCGAGCAGCGAGGCTCCGCCGAACAACGCGAGCCCGATGATCAGGAAACGTTTGCGGCCGTAGCGGTCGGAAAGGCTGCCCGAGGTGAGCAGCAGCCCGGCGAAGACCAGGACGTAGGCGTCGATGATCCATTGGATGTCGGCCGGGCTTGCGCCCAGGTCGACCATGAGGGCCGGGATGGCCAGGTTCAGGACGGTGTTGTCCACCACCAGGACCAGCAGGCTCAGGCAGAGCACCCCGAGGATCCACCAGCGCCTCGGGTCACGTTCGTCTCGTACAGTGTTCGATTCCACTCGCACACTGTACGACATCGTCGAACGGCGTACCACCGGATTTATGCTGGTCGTGTGAAAGAGCACTTCAGCTCCGTCTGGACGCGCGAGCCGCGTACCACCAAGAGCCCGGCGCTGGGCCGCGAGCAGATCGTGCGCGCGGCCATGACGCTGCTGGACTCCGAGGGTCCGGACGCGCTGAGCATGCGCCGCCTGGGCGCCAAACTCGGGTCCGGGGCCACCAGCATCTACTGGTACGTCGCCAACAAGGACGAGTTGCTGGAGCTGGTCCTCGACGAGGTCTACGGGGAGTTCGACGTCCCGGACGTCGACGAGACCAGCTGGCGCAACGTCGCCGCCTCCTTCGCCTACGGCATGCGCCAGGCGCTGATGCGCCACCCCTGGGTGATCAACCTGGTGGGGTGCACCCCCGCCCTCGGCCCCAACGCGATGCGGATGATGGGACGGCTGGTCGCCACCTTCGACCGGGCGGGATTCCGCGGCATGGACCAGGACTACGCGGCCTCGGCGCTGATGTCCTACGTCATCGGGGTCACCACCCCCGAGCTGTCCTGGCGGAACACGATGGAGCGGACCGGGCTCGACTCCAACGCGCTGAACGCGGCCATCCAGCCGGTGGTGGAGAAGGCCGCGGCCGACCACCCCGAGCTGGTCGCCCGGTACGCCGAGTTCAGGGGCATGGACGTCGACACCGCGAGGGCGCTCAACTTCGAGTTCGGCCTGACCTGCCTGCTCGACGGCCTGGAGGCCCGCCTGAGCCGGGCGGCCTCACACCCGGTGGCCCCTCCGGCGCCACCACCCGCCCGTCCCCGTCACTCCTCCTGACGGTCCTGTGCGGCGAGCACGGCGTCACCGTGGGACTCGGCCCACCGGGACAGCATCTCGATGGGCTCCAGGAGGGTCCGGCCGAGGTCGGTGAGGTCGTACTCGACGCGGGGCGGGACCTCCGGGTAGGCGCGCCTGCCGACCAGGCCGTGCCCCTGGAGGCGGCGCAGGGTCTGGGTCAGCATCTTGGAGCTGATCCCCCCGATGAGGGCCTTGAGGTCGCCGTAGCGCCGCGGCCCCTTCCCCAGGGCGAAGACCACCACGACCGACCACGTGTCCGCGACGACATCGACCGCGAGCCGGGCCGGGCAGTCGGCGAGGAACACGTCCCCGGGCCGGTCGAAGTCCGCCACCTGCCGCTCCCCCCGTCCGGCGTCCCCGACAGGAACCTGCGGGTAACCATCGGATCCGTACCGTGAGTACCGATCGGCGACGGGCCTCGTGAGACCCGGGCGCGCCCGAGGGCACATCACGCGCGTCCGTACCCGCCCGTCGCCGCCGGTGACCATTGTGCCAATGACGGAGGAAGAGCATGAGAATCGGCGTTCTGGGTGCCGGGCTGATGAGCGGCGCGCTGGCCACCCGCTGGGCCGGGGCGGGGCACGAGGTCCTCGTCGCCGGGCGGACGCCCGAACGGGCCGCCCGCCTGGCGGGCAGGATCGGCGCGGGTGCCCGGCACGGCACCCTGCGGGAGGCGGCCGCCTTCGGCGACGTCGTGCTGGTGGCGATCCGCCACGAGGGCGTGCTGTCCACGCTGCGGGACGCGGGGGCCGACGAGGGAGCCTTCCGGGGAAAGACGATCATCGACTGCAACAACCCGGTGGAGGTCGGGGACTTCACCCTGGTGACGCCCCCCGGCACATCGCTCGCCGAGCGGATCCAGGATCTCGCGGTGGGCTCGAACGTCGTCAAGGCCTTCAACCTCTGCCAGGCCAGGGTGTGGGGGATGACGCCCCCGGTGTTCGACGGCCGGCCACTGGCCGTCCCCTTCGCCGGCGACGACGCCGCCTCCAACGCCCACGCGAGGACCCTGATCACCGGCCTCGGCTGCGCGCCCGTGGAGATCGGGGCGCTGCACCGCGCCCGCCATCTCGAGGCGATGGCCGCGATCGTCATCGGCCTGCTGCACGGCGGGGCCGACCCGCACACCGTGTTCAACCTGATCACGCCCGTCGCGGCCTGACCGTCCGGACGGCGCGCGTGCGGGACCCGTGCGGTGTCCGTGCGGTGCCTGTGCGGTGCCTGTGCGGTGCCTGTGCGGTGCCCGGCCCGCGGAGCGCGGATGACGCGGCGCGGCGAGCGACGCGACGTCGTCACCCGCGCGCAGCCCCGCCGCCCCCGCGTCACCCGGATGCCGGTCCGGCCGCCTCCGCGTACCGGGCGGCCAGGGTCCGCAGCAGGACGCGCAGCTCGGGCGGGTCCAGGACGGTGAAGGGGACGTCCAGGCTGCCGAGGAAGGCCGCCAGGTCGTGCAACGAGTCGGCGCCCGTCTCCAGCAGGCAGCCTCCCCCACCGTCGGCACTGGCGGCACCGTCGGCACTGGCGGCACCGTCGTCGGCGCGCAGCAGCCCGGCGGCCGGGGTGAGCCGTTCGGAGATCACCTCCAGGGGGGCGTGCAGCCGGACGCGGGCCGGGTACCGCAACGCCGCCGACCCCGCCCCGCGCAGCACGTGCGCGGCGGCGTCACCGTCCGGCAGGGGACGCGGGGCGAACCGGGGGCCGTTCGGGGTGCGGGGCCGGACACGGTCGGCGCGGAACGTCCGCCAGTCGCCGCGCTCGTCGTCCCAGGCCAGCAGGTACCAGCGCCGCCCGGTGTGGACCAGGCGGTGCGGCTCGACCGTGCGGACGCTCTCCTCGCCGTCGTGGCCGCGGTAGTCGAAACGCAACCGCTCCCGATCCCGTACGGCGGCGGCGATCACCGCGAGCGTCCCGGCGTCCACGGTGGGGACGCGGCCCGGCACCGACAGCGTCGCCTCGCGCAGCGCGTCGATCCGGCGGCGCAACCGGGACGGCAGCAGCTGCCGCAGCTTGGTCAGCGCCCGCAGCGAGGTCTCCTCGATGCCGGTCACGGTGCCACCGGCCGCCGCGTGCAGGCTGACGGCCACCGCGACCGCCTCCTCGTCGTCGAGGATCAGCGGCGGCAGGGCCTTGCCCGCTCCCAGCCGGTACCCGCCGGCCGTACCGGTCGTGGAGTGGATCTCGTAGCCGAGGATGCGCAGGCGTTCGACGTCGTTGCGGACCGTCCTGGTGGTGACGCCGAGCCGGTCCGCCAGCTCGGCGCCGGACCAGCCCGGACGCGCCTGGAGCAACGACAGCAGCCGCAGGAGCCGGACCGAGGTTTCCAACATCCGCCCAGTCTCCCAGTCCTTGAGGAACCGTGGCTTCCTCAAGGGCTCGTAACGTCCCGGATGTACGGCGAGAGCCGCCGTCGAGGAGGGGACACGACATGCTCCGAGGATTCGCCACGGTCGGCTTCTACGCCGACGACGTGGTCGCGGCGCGGGCCTGGTACGCCGAGCTGCTCGGCGTCGAGGCGTACTACGAGATGGCCGGGCCGGACGGCGTGCCCGCGTACGTGGAGTTCCGCGTCGGCGACTACCGGCACGAGCTGGGCATCATCGACCGCCGTTACGCGCCGGGAGGGCCCTTCACCGGTCCCGGCGGGGCCGTCGTCTTCTGGCACGTGGACGACCTGGCGGCGACGGTCGAGCGGCTGCTGCGGATGGGGGCCGTGGAGTACGAACCGATCACCGAGCGGGAGGCGGGCTTCGCCACCGCCTCGGTGACGGACCCGTTCGGGAACGTGCTCGGCGTCATGTACAACCCCCACTACCTGGAGGTCCTGCGCTCGTTCCGGCCCGCCTGAGACGGGCCGAGACGGCGGAGCCGGTCGGTCACCGGCTCCCCCGGCCTCGGGGGGGGGGGGGGGGGGGGGGGGGCGGGGGGGGGGAGGGGGGGGGAGGGGGGGGGGAAACCGCAGGAGGGGATGTCCCCACCCTGGACCACCGGGTTTTATTGGGGTCTTCTT
>NZ_JBVJIA010000030.1:84345-93437 GCF_055586505.1 Streptosporangium sp. NPDC050148
ATAGAGTGGGGGAGGACGTTGGGCCCTTGTCCCCCCTCTCCTCCCCCCCCTTTCCCCCCCCCCCCCCCCGGGCCCCCCCCCCCCACCGACGGGTCGTCCCGTCCTGCGGCCGTCCGGGACGGGTCAGATCTCCAGCCACCGCTGGATGCGGCGGAGCAGCTCCTGGGCGTCGACGGGCTTGGTGACGTAGTCGCTGGCGCCCGCCTGCAGGGTCTTCTCCCGGTCGCCCTGCATTGCCTTGGCGGTCACCGCGATGATCGGCAGGTCCGCGAAGTCGGCCATCTTGCGGATGGCCGCGGTCGCGGCGTAGCCGTCCATCTCCGGCATCATGATGTCCATCAGGACCAGGTCGATGTCCTCGTTGCGCGACAGGATCTCGATGCCCTTGCGGCCGTTCTCCGCGTACAGGACCTGCATGCCGTGCAGTTCCAGGATGTTGGTCAGCGCGAAGACGTTGCGGACGTCGTCGTCGATGACCAGGACCTTCCTGTCCACCAGCACCGTGTCCACCTGCTCCACCGGCTGGGGCCGCTCGTCGGGGCTGGGCTGCACCAGGGGCAGCACGTCACCCGGCTCGGGCGCCGACAGGTGCAGGGTGATGCGCTCGCGCAGCTCGTCCAGGCTGGGCAGGCGCTCCAGCGGCTGGGTGTTGGACCGGCCCTTGAGCAGGTTCTCCTGCGGCCGGGTGAGCGTGCGGGTGTGGTGGGCGAGCACCGGCAGCTCGCGCAGGACCGGATCGTCGTCCAGCATGCGCAGGAAGTCGGCCGCCGCGTCCTGGCGCATGCCCAGGTCCAGCACGATGCAGTGGTGGGTGTCGGTGTTCAGCATCTCCATCGCGGCGACGGGGTCGTTGGCCGCGGAGACCTGCACCGGCCCGTGCGTCTCGGGCAGGTCGGCCACGACGCTCTCGGCGAGCTGGGACAGCAGCCCGTTGGGCCGCGACTCCAGGACCAGCAGGCGCCGCCCCTCGGTGACGGGGAACCGCTCCACCACCGGGGCCGGCACCGCCACGGGCTCGGCGACGGCCGCGATGACCGTCCCCCGGCCGGCCGCCTGACCGGTGCCGCCGGGGGTGAGCTCGGCGATCGGCAGGCAGAGGCTGAAGGTGCTGCCGGCCCCCAGCGTGCTGACCGCGCGGATCTCGCCGTTGAAGAGGGCGGCGATCTCCCGGCTGATGGACAGTCCCAGCCCGGTGCCGCCGTACTTGCGGCTGGTGGTGCCGTCGGCCTGCTGGAAGGCGTCGAAGATCTGCGAGAGGTTCTCCTCGGCGATGCCGATGCCGGTGTCCACCACCCGGAAGGCGAGCGCCTCCTGGTCGGGCACCCCGGCCAGCTCCATCGGCCCCACCCGCTCGATGCGCAGCTCGACCGAGCCCCGCTCGGTGAACTTCACCGCGTTGGAGAGCAGGTTGCGCAGCACCTGCCGAAGCCGCTGCTCGTCCATCAGCAGCTCCTCGGGGACGTCGGGGGAGACCACGACGTCGAACCGGAGCCCCTTCTCGGTGGTCAGCGGGCGGAAGGTCGCCTCGACGTAGTCCAGCAGCTGCCGCAGCGGCAGCGGTTCGAGGCTGATGTTCATCTTGCCCGCCTCGATCTTCGACAGGTCGAGGATGTCGTTGATCAGCTGGAGCAGGTCGGTGCCGGCCGAGTGGATGACGTTGGCGTACTCCACCTGCTTGGCGGTGAGGTTGCGCGCCGGGTTCTGCGCCAGCAGCTGGGCCAGGATGAGCAGCGAGTTGAGCGGGGTGCGCAGCTCATGGCTCATGTTGGCCAGGAACTCGCTCTTGTACTTGGAGGCCAGCGCGAGCTGCTTGGCACGGTCCTCCAGCTCCTGGCGGGCCTGCTCGATCTCGCTGTTCTTGGTCTCGATGTCGTGGTTCTGCCGGGCCAGCAGCTCGGCCTTCTCCTCCAGCTCGGCGTTGGAGCGCTGCAGCTCCTCCTGCCCGACCTGCAGCTCGGTCGCCAGCCGCTGCGACTCGGTGAGCAGCGCGTCGGTACGGGCGTTGGCGACGATGGTGTTGACGTTGACGCCGATGGTCTCCACCAGCTGCTCCAGGAAGGCCCGGTGCACCTGGGTGAAGCGGTTGAGGCTGGCCAGCTCGATCACGCCGAGCACCTGGTCCTCGACGATGATCGGCAGCACGATCAGGTTGACCGGGTCGGCCGCCCCCAGGCTGGAGGAGATGGTGAGGTAGCCGGGGGCGATGTCCTCGACCAGGATGGGCCGCTTGGCGACCGCGGCCTGCCCCACCAGGGAGTCGCCGAAGAAGTGCCTGCGGGCGGTGTCCCGGTGCCCGTAGGAGCCGACGACCCGCAGCTGCGAGCCGTCCGGCTTCTCCTCGGCCAGCAGGAACGTCCCGTGCTGGGCGTAGACCAGCGGCGCCAGCTCGTTCATCACCAGCTCGGCCACGACCGCGAGGTCGCGGTGTCCCTGCATCAGGCCGGAGATGCGGGCCAGGTTCGACTTGAGCCAGTCCTGCTCCTGGTTGGCCAGGGTGGTCTCGCGGAGCGACTTCACCATGGAGTTGATGTTGTCCTTGAGCTCGGCCACCTCGCCCGAGGCGTCGACGGTGATCGACCGGGTCAGGTCGCCCGAGGTCACCGCGCTGGTCACCTCGGCGATGGCCCGCACCTGGCGGGTCAGGTTGCCGGCCAGCTCGTTGACGTTCTCGGTCAGCCGCTTCCAGGTGCCCGAGACGCCCTCGACCTCGGCCTGGCCGCCCAGCCGTCCCTCGCTGCCGACCTCGCGCGCCACCCGGGTGACCTCGGCGGCGAACGACGACAGCTGGTCCACCATCGTGTTGATGGTGGTCTTGAGCTCCAGGATCTCGCCCCGGGCGTCCACGTCGATCTTCTTGGTCAGGTCGCCCTGCGCGACCGCCGTGGTGACCTGCGCGATGTTGCGCACCTGGTTGGTCAGGTTGTTGGCCATCGAGTTGACGTTGTCGGTGAGGTCCTTCCAGGTGCCCGCCACGTTGGGCACGCGCGCCTGGCCGCCCAGCTCGCCCTCGGTGCCCACCTCGCGCGCCACCCGGGTCACCTCGTCGGCGAACGCGCTCAGCGTGTCGACCATGGTGTTGATGGTCTGGGCGAGTGCGGCGACCTCGCCCTTGGCCTCCACGGTGATCTTCTGCGACAGGTCGCCCCGGGCCACGGCCGTGGTGACCTGCGCGATGCTGCGCACCTGGCTGGTCAGGTTGTTGGCCATCGAGTTGACGTTGTCGGTGAGGTCCTTCCAGGTGCCCGAGACCCCCCGCACGGTGGCCTGGCCGCCGAGGTTGCCCTCGGTGCCCACCTCGCGCGCCACCCGGGTGACCTCGTCGGCGAAGGCCGAGAGCTGGTCGACCATCGTGTTGATGGTCTCCTTCAGCTCCATGATCTCGCCCCGGGCGTCCACCCGGATCTTCTGCGACAGGTCGCCCTTGGCCACGGCCGTGGTGACCTGCGCGATGCTGCGCACCTGGGCGGTGAGGTTGTCGGCCATGACGTTCACCGACTCGGTCAGCGCCTTCCAGGTGCCCGAGACGCCCTTGACGTCGGCCTGGCCGCCCAGCCGTCCGTCGGTGCCCACCTCGCGCGCGACCCTGGTGACCTCGTCGGCGAACGACGACAGCTGGTCCACCATCGTGTTCAGCGTGTTCTTCAGCTCCAGGATCTCGCCCCGCGCCGAGACCGTGATCTTCTGCGACAGGTCGCCGCGGGCGACGGCGGTGGCCACCTGCGAGATGTTGCGGACCTGGTCGGTGAGGTTGCCCGCCATGTAGTTGACCGAGTCGGTGAGGTCGCGCCAGGTGCCCGAGACGCCCTTGACGTCGGCCTGGCCGCCCAGCCGTCCGTCGGTGCCCACCTCGCGGGCCACCCTGGTGACCTCGTCGGCGAACGACGACAGCTGGTCCACCATCGTGTTGATGGTGTTCTTCAGCTCCAGGATCTCGCCCCGGGCGTCCACGGTGATCTTCTGCGACAGGTCGCCCTTGGCGACGGCCGTGGTGACCTGCGCGATGCTGCGCACCTGGTCGGTCAGGTTGCCCGCCATGAAGTTGACCGAGTCGGTGAGGTCGCGCCAGGTGCCGGCGACCCCGGTCACCTCGGCCTGGCCGCCCAGCCTGCCCTCGGTGCCCACCTCGCGCGCGACCCTGGTGACCTCGTCGGCGAACGACGACAGCTGGTCCACCATCGTGTTCAGCGTGTTCTTCAGCTCCAGGATCTCACCGCGGACGTCCACGGTGATCTTCTGCGACAGGTCGCCGGTGGCCACCGCCGTGGCGACCTGCGCGATGTCGCGCACCTGGTCGGTGAGGTTGCCCGCCATGGCGTTCACCGAGTCGGTGAGGTCCTTCCAGGTGCCCGAGACGCCCGGCACCTCGGCCTGACCGCCCAGCTGTCCCTCGGTGCCCACCTCGCGGGCCACCCGGGTCACCTCGGAGGTGAACAGGGAGAGCTGGTCCACCATGCCGTTGAACACGGTGGCGATCTCCTGCAGCAGCCCGTCACCGTCCTCGGGCAGGTGGGTGCCGAAGTCACCGTCGCGCACCGCCGTCAGCCCGGCCAGGAGCTGGCGGAGATCGAGCTCTTCCACCCCCGCCGCGCCCGTGACGGCCTTGCCCCGTCCCGCGCCGGCCGTCTCAACCATGTTCACATCGCGCCTCTCGGCCAGAAAAAGGTGAGGTAATCCTATGGCCATGGGTCCGGAACGCTCCTGGGCGGCCCGGCCGCGTCCCGCCGCCTCGACGGGCCACAGGGGTCCCGGCCGGGGCGGCCCCCGAGCCGCCTGGCGCGAGGCCGCGGGCCGCCGTGGGAGAGGGAGAAGGCTTCTGGACACCCTGTAAGGCGGGGTCAGCCCGTACTTACATGTTGATCGGATACGCTCGACGGGTGCTCCCTACCGTCGCCGACGTCCTCGCCCTGGACACCGTCCGCCGGGGCGATCCGCGGGTGGTGGCGGGGACCGACCGGCTGGACAGCCGGGTGCGCTGGGTGCACGTGGGCGAGGTGACCGACATCGCGCACCTGCTGCGCGGCGGCGAGCTGGTGCTCACCACCGGCATAGCCCTGCCCGACGATCCGGTCAGGCTGACCGAGTACATCGCCGAACTGGTCGCGGTGGGCGCCTCGGGCCTGATCGTGGAGCTGGGCCGCAAGTTCATCGGGGAGCTGCCCCGCGCCGTGGTCGCCGCCGCCGAGGAACGCGGCCTGCCCCTGATCACCCTGGCCAGGGAGACGCCGTTCGTGCAGATCACCGAGTCCGTGCACGCCCGGATCATCGACGTCCAGCTGGAGGAGCTGCGCGCCTCCGAGCAGCTGCACGAGGTCTTCACCCAGCTCTCGGTCGAGGGCGCCTCCCCGGCGAAGGTGCTCGGCCAGGTCGCCCGGCTCTCCGGCCACCCTGCCCTGCTGGAGAACCTCACCCACCAGGTCCTGGCGTGCGAGACCGCGGGACGCGACCCCGGAACCCTGCTCGCCGGGTGGGAGAGCCGTTCCCGCACCGTCTCCCCCGGCGCGCGCACCGCCTACGACGCCGCCTCCGGCTGGCTGGTGACGATGGTGGGCGCCCGGGGCCAGGACTGGGGACGGCTGATCCTGCTCTGCGACGCCGAGCCCGGCCCGCGCGACATCGTGCTCGCCGAGCGCGCCGCGACCACCCTCGCCCTGAGCCGCCTGCTGGAGCGCCACCAGGAGTCCCTGGAACGCCGCGCGCACGGCACGATCATCACCGGCATCCTGACCCACGCGTACGCCGACCCCGAGGAGGCCGCGGCCCGCGCCCGCGCGGTCGGCGTCCCGCTCACCGGCCGCAACCTCGTCAGCGCGGTGCTCCGCCTGACCGAACCGGCCGACGGCCCGCTGAACGGCCAGGAACAGCTGGCCCGGCTCGGCGAGCTGGCCGACGCGGTCGCGGCCGCCTGCCGCGAGGCCCGCCTGCCCGCGCTGATCGGCGCCCTGGACCAGAACCGGGTCGGCCTGCTGCTCCCGCTGCCGCCGCGCGTCCCCGCCGAGTCCGCGCTGACGACGCTGTCCGAGAAGCTGGGCGCGGCCTTCACGACCCCCTTCGTGCTCGCCGCGGGCTCCGTGGTCGAGTCGGTACGCGACGTGCGGCGCAGTTTCCTGGAGGCCGAACAGGTCGCCGACGTGGCCGTCGGGCGGCCCGACGGGCGCGCCTTCTACCGGCTGCCCGACCTCCGGCTGAGAGGGCTGCTCCACCTGCTCCGCGACGACGCCCGGCTGCAGACCTTCGCCGAGCGCGAGCTCGGCCCCCTGCTCGCCCACGACGCCCAGCGCGGCGGCGACCTCGCCGGGATCCTCCGCGTGTACCTCGACGCGGGCCGCAACAAGGCCGTCGCGGCGCAGCGGGCCCACCTGTCACGGCCCGCCTTCTACGACCGCCTCCGCAGGTTGGAGCGCGTCCTCGACACCGATCTGGACGATGTCGAGTCCTGTCTCTCCCTCCATGTCGCCCTGCTGGCACTGGAGTCCATCCGGAGAGACGATCCCCGCCCCTGAAAGGTCCCCATGCCCGAGATCTTCGTTCCCGAGGCCGCCGATCTGGCCCGGATGCTCACCGCCGCCGGGGCGTTCTCCGTACCGGCCGGCGACGTACGGCTCTCCCCCGACGAGCTGGAGCCCGGTCAAATCCTCGCGGGCTCCCCGCGGCTCTCCTCGATCGAGCTGTGGTCCTCACCCGACGGGAGGCAGAGCCGGGGCATCCGTGAGCTCACCGTGGGCACCGTGATCGACGTGGAACGTGACAATCTCGTGGTGGTCCTCGCCGGACGCGCCACCCTGGAGGTCGACGGCGGCGCCGTCCTGGAACTCGTCCCGGGGTCGGTCTGCCTGCTCGCCGAGGGGGCCAAGACCGTCTGGATCGTCCACGAGACGCTGCGCGTGGTGTACCACCGCGTGAACTGACGCGGCCCGTCCGGCCTGGCGCGCCTGCCGGACGCCGTGTCCGGCACGGCGCCGGGCACGGCGTCCGGCGCCGTGTTCACGCCGGCGCCCTCGGTGCCTTCGCACCCCGGGTCCCGGGAGCGCCCGCCGTGCCGTGCTCCGGTTCCCGCGCGGCGTCGTCCACGCAGACGTGGAGATCCCAGCGGCGCGGGCGTGTCAGGACCGCGCCGAGGATGAGCCCGAGGACCAGGCTCGCGATGATCACGATGAGAATGCTCAGCCCCATGACGGCTGCCTCTCGGAAGATGTGCCGCTCGCTCTGAGGAAATGCGGCCTACCGCACCGTAGCGCCGCATTCTCCCGCCCGCGGTGAAACGACCGAGGGCTAATCCTTATTGACCAGGGGATCCGTCCGGCCCGTTCCGTGAGGACCCGCCCGTTCAGCGCGTCCGTGACCAGGGTGATCCGGCACACTTTCTCGTGATGTTTAGCGTGTTTCGCTCCCCTTAACCCGTAAATCTCGGCACGATGGTGCACGAAGTCGGAGACCAATGGGGAGAGATATACATGTCGCGACGTCTTGTCGCCGGATTCACGGTGCTGGCGCTCACGGCCACGGCGATTCCCGCCGCGGCCGAGCAGGTGAGTTCGGGGTTTCCCTCCTCGGCTTTTCCCCTGGGTGTGAGCACGGCCACGGCGAAGAAGGAATACAGTGTGGCACGGGGAATTACCCTTTTTAGTGTGAAACACGGCAAATCCACCCAAGGATGGACAGTCTCCGCACTTATGCCTAATGGGCACGATAGTGGTCGCCTTGACACCGCCCAGACGGTGGCCGAGGCGGTGGAGGCCGCCGGGTTCACCCCCAGCATCCTGAAGATCGTCCAGCCCGCCGCCGCGGACGCTCCCGCCGTGGAGCGATACATGGTGCGGATCGGCCTGTGGTCGTTCGGCCAGCGCGCCAAGGCCGACAAGACGGTGAAGGAGCTCAAGGAGCAGGGCATCCGGGCCAAGACCGACTACCTCGGGGACGACGGCGCCGAGACCACCGGCCCCTGGGACATGCGCGTACTGATGGTCGACCCCAGGAGGTTCCGGGGCTCGTACAGGACCAGCGTCGGCAAGAGCGTGGCCAAGCGCGAGACCACCAGCTCGATGTCGAAGCTGAACGGTGCCATCGCCGGGGTCAACGGCGGCTTCTTCAACATCCACACGGCCAAGGCGCTCCAGGGCGACCCTGTCGGCGTCTCCGTGGTGGGCGGCCGGCTGCTCAGCGAGGCCGTCCCCGGACGGAGCGCACTGGTCATCACCGAGGGCCGCAAGGCACGGATCACCGAGCTGGAGACCGTCGTCACCGCGGTCTCCTCGGACGGCACCAAGACACAGGTCAAGGGCATCAACCGGGCCGCCGGACCCGAGGAGCTGGTCCTCTACACCGAGGAGTTCGGCGGCAAGACGGCGGCCGACGGCGGCATCGAGGCCGTCATCGACTCCCAGGGCATGGTCGTCAAGCTCCGGCAGGCCGGCGGCATCGTCGCGCGGGGCACGTCCGTCCTGCACGGCACCGGTCTCATGGCCGTCTGGCTCCAGGAGCACGCCGTGGGCACCGGGATGAAGGTGGACACCAAGGTGATCGACATGCGGACGCGCCGGGCCGTCCCCCTCACCCCCACGACCTATGCCATGGGTGGCGGGGTGGGACTGGTCAGGAACGGCCGGGTACGGATCACCGCCGCGGCCGACGGGCACGCCTCGGTCAACATGATGCTCCGGCGCCACCCGCGCACGATGGTGGGCGTCAGCAAGTCCGGAGGGCTGATCCTGGCCACGGTCGACGGACGCAACCCCGGAGTCTCGGTGGGCGCCTCCATGGTGGAGGGAGCCCACCTGATGCGCTGGCTGGGCGCCAGGCAGGCCATCAACCTCGACGGCGGCGGGTCCAGCGTGATGGTGGTCGGACACAAGGCCGTCAACCGCCCCTCGGACGGCGCGGAGCGCACCGTGGGCGACGGTCTCTTCATCACGCCCTGACGCTTCGCGAGACTCTGATGTTCTGAGGAAACTTTGATGTTCTGAGGAAGCTCTGATCGTCTGAGGAAGAGGGGTTCACGCGATCACGGGGCGGGGGGGGGGGGGGGGGGGGGGGGGGGGGGTGGGGGAGGGGGGGGGGGGGGGGGGGTTGTTGTGGGTGGGTTGATCTCTACCCGA
>NZ_JBVJIA010000030.1:93447-93942 GCF_055586505.1 Streptosporangium sp. NPDC050148
TCTTCCCCGCCCCTCCCCTCCCCCCCCCCCCCCCCCCCCCCCCCCCCCCCCCCCCCCCCCCCCCCCCCCCCCCCCCCCCCCCCCCGTGGCGTTCCTGTCCCGGGTCTTACAGGCGCGGTCCTCATGACGACCGTGAGGATGTGGGTGTCGGCGTCGGTGTCGGCTCGAAGCGGCCGTGGAGCGCCGGCCCGGTCGTGAACCATGCTCCTTCGACGCCCCCTCAACGCCCCTTCGAGGCCTCCTTGACGGGCCTTCGACGCCTTCCGATGTCTTCGATCCCGGAGAGATCATGGAGTTCTGCGCTGAGAGTCCCGCGCTGCGGGTACGCCTTCCGGCTCGTTCGAGAGGGGAAGGCCTGCCTGGACGAACCGGCCCATGAAAACACGAAAGCCCCCACCATTGGTGGGGGCTTTCGAAAGATTGTCCGGCGGTGACCTACTCTCCCACACCGTCCCCGGTGCAGTACCATCGGCGCTGAAGAGCTTAACTTCCGGG
>NZ_JBVJIA010000031.1:0-44888 GCF_055586505.1 Streptosporangium sp. NPDC050148
CCGCCCGATCGCCGGCACCACATACGCCTCGGCCGTGGACACATCCCCCGCCAGATCGGCACCCTCCATCGCCGGACTGCCCAGCACCCGCTCCAACAACTCGGGCACCGGCGCCAGCGCGGCACCGGAGAACACCCCCGCACGCATCGCACCCCGCTCCCGCAAGTGCCGCGTCAACGCCCGGGTGCCCGCCATCGCGATACCCACCACCCCTTGGTCACGCAGGTAGTCGTCCAGCGACCGCGTCGAGCGCCAGCTGGAGGCCACCCGGGCCGGCTCACGCACCACATACCCCGCCACCCACACCCGCCCCGATTCGGGGTCTTCGTCGTTGACACCGGTGTTGCCGATGTGCGGCGCGGTCATCGCGACGATCTGACGGTGATACGACGGGTCGGTCAGCGTCTCCTGATAGCCGGTCATCCCCGTGTTGAACACCATCTCACCGAAGGTCTCCCCCTCGGCTCCGTAGGGGGTCCCGTGGAAGACACGTCCGTCCTCCAGCACCAATACCGCGGTCATTCACCCACCCCGATCATCTCGGTAACAACACCACAAAGTATGAAATATCCGGCACGCTGGGGAGTGGTCCGTCCGCCATGCGGGACGCTCCCGGATCCCGGCCGGGCGTGCGGGGGCCTCCGGCGCGCCGCGCGGCCGGTCACGGACGCGTGGCGGGCGGCGGGCAGGGCGATCCTCACGTGAGCTTCCCGTCCAGGACGGTGGGCCTGCCGCGCAGGAAGGTCGCCACCACGCGGC
Organism: Streptosporangium sp. NPDC050148; assembly: GCF_055586505.1. NCBI lineage: Bacteria > Bacillati > Actinomycetota > Actinomycetes > Streptosporangiales > Streptosporangiaceae > Streptosporangium > Streptosporangium sp. NPDC050148. The sequence goes on from NZ_JBVJIA010000031.1 coordinate 760, forward strand.
CGGGCAGGGTCAGCCCCTCGTACGGCGTGTTGCGGCTCTTGGAGGCGTAACCCGCGGGGTCGACCGCGTCGCGCACCGACGGGTCGTAGAGGGTGATGTTGGCCGGTTCGCCGGCCTCGATCGGCCTGCCGTGCCCGGCGAGGCGGCCGATCCTGGCGGGCGTGCGGGACATGCGCTCGGCGACGCCGGCCCAGTCCAGCAGCCCGGTCTCCACCATCGCCTCCTGCACCACCGCGAGCGCCGTCTCCAGACCGATCATGCCCATCGCCGCGGCGGCCCACTCGGTCTCCTTGTCCTCGACCGGGTGGGGGGCGTGGTCGGTGGCGACGCAGTCGATCGTGCCGTCGGCCAGGGCCTCGCGCAGCGCCATGACGTCCGCGCGGGTGCGCAGCGGCGGGTTCACCTTGTAGATCGGGTTGTAGGAGCCGACCGGGGAGTCCTCGACCAGGTCGTCGGTCAGCAGCAGGTGGTGCGGGGTCACCTCGGCGGTGACGTCCCACCCCTTGGACTTGGCCCAGCGGATGATCTCCACCGAACCGGCGGTGGAGACGTGGCAGATGTGCAGGCGCGAGCCGACGTGGGCGGCCAGCAGACAGTCGCGGGAGATGATCGCCTCCTCGGCGACCGCGGGCCACCCGGTCAGGCCGAGCCTGCCGGAGACCGCGCCCTCGTTCATCTGGGCGCCCGCGGTCAGCCTCGGCTCCTGGGCGTGCTGGGCCACGACGCCGTCGAACGCCTTGACGTACTCCAGCGCGCGGCGCATGAGCACCGCGTCCGAGACGCACTTGCCGTCGTCGGAGAAGACCCGCACCCGCGCGGCGGAGTCGGCCATGGCGCCGAGCTCGGCCAGGCGCTCGCCCTGCAGGCCGACGGTGACGGCGCCCACGGGCCGCACGTCGCAGCGGCCCGACTCCTGGCCCAGGCGCCAGACCTGCTCGACGACGCCCGCGGTGTCGGCGACCGGGTCGGTGTTGGCCATGGCGTGCACGGCGGTGTAGCCGCCCAGGGCCGCGGCCCTGGTGCCGGTCTCCACGGTCTCGGCGTCCTCGCGGCCGGGCTCGCGCAGGTGGGTGTGCAGGTCCACCAGGCCGGGCAGGGCGATCAGCCCCGCGGCCTCGACGATCTCGACGGGTTCCAGGCCCGGACGGCCCTCCAGGTCGCGGCCGACCTCGGCCACCAGCCCGTCGCGGACGAGGATGTCGGCGGGCTCGCCGCCGAGGATCCTGGCGCCCCTGATGAGGAGGCTCTCGCCGCCGGTGCCGTTACGCTCGTCCATCTACTTCTCTCCCCCGAGGTCGGCGCCGCTGAGCAGCAGGTACAGGACGGCCATGCGCGCGGTCACACCGTTGGCGACCTGCTCGACGATCGTCGAGCGCGTCGAGTCGGCCACCTCCGCGGCGATCTCCATTCCCCGGTTCATCGGCCCGGGGTGCATCACGATGGCGTGGTCGGGCATCTTGGCGACGCGGTCGCGGTCGAGCCCGTAGCGGCGGCTGTACTCCCGCTCGGTGGGGAAGAACGCCGCGTTCATCCGCTCGCGCTGCACGCGCAGCATCATCACCACGTCGGACTTGGGCAGCACCCCGTCCAGGTCGTAGGAGACCTCGCACGGCCAGGTGTCGACGTTGACCGGGAACAGGGTCGGCGGGGCGACCAGGGTCACCTGGGCGCCGAGGGTGGCCAGCAGCAGCACGTTGGAGCGGGCCACCCGGCTGTGCAGCACGTCGCCGACGATGGTGACCCTGCGTCCCTCCAGCGGGCCGAGGCGGCGGCGCATGGTGAAGGCGTCCAGGATGGCCTGGGTGGGGTGCTCGTGGGTGCCGTCCCCGGCGTTGACGACGCTGCCGCGCACCCAGCCGGCCAGCCGGTGCGGCGCGCCCGAGGCGCCGTGCCTGATGACGACGGCGTCGGCGCCCATCGCCTCCAGGGTCAGGGCGGTGTCCTTGAGGGACTCGCCCTTGGAGACGCTGGAGCCCTTGGCCGAGAAGTTGATGACGTCGGCCGACAGGCGCTTGGCCGCCGCCTCGAAGGAGATCCTGGTGCGGGTGGAGTCCTCGAAGAAGAGGTTCACCACGGTGCGCCCGCGCAGGGTGGGGAGCTTCTTGATGGACCGTTCCGAGATCTTCGCCATCTCGTCGGCGGTGTCCAGGATGAGGAGCGCGTCGTCGCGGGTCAGGTCGGCCGCGGAGATCAGGTGCCGCTTCACTGCTCGTCCCCCTTCAGCAGCAGGACCGCGTCGCGGCCGTCGTTCTCCTCCAGGTAGACCTTGACGCTCTCGGACTTGGAGGTCGGCAGGTTCTTGCCCACGTAGTCGGGGCGGATGGGCAGCTCGCGGTGGCCCCGGTCGACCAGGGCGGCCAGCTGCACGGCCTGCGGGCGGCCCAGGTCGTTGAGGGCGTCCAGGGCGGCGCGGACGGTGCGGCCCGAGTACAGGACGTCGTCGACCAGGACGATCAGGCGGCCGTCGATGCCGTCCGCGGGCAGCTCGGTGCGGCCCAGCGCGCGGGCCGGTCGCAGCCGCAGGTCGTCGCGGTACATGGTGACGTCGAGGGAGCCGACGGGGACGGCACGGCCCTCGAACTGCCTGATGTGGGCTGCCAGCCGGCGGGCCAGGTGGACGCCGCGGGTGGGGATGCCCAGCAGGACGACGTTCTCGCCGCCCTTGGTGCGTTCGAGGATCTCGTGGGAGATGCGGACGAGGGCCCGGTTGATGTCGGGCTCCTCCAGAACTGCGCGGGCGCCACTGGGCGCACGCGAAACGGCCTCGGCCAAGGGGTGACACCACCTTTCCCGCCTCACGGGACGGGTCTTAAAGGAAGTCGATGCCCTCACGCTACCAGCCGGGTCCCGGTTCGCCCCGGGCGGGGGCGAGGCCCGGGACGGGCCCGACGAGGACACGGGACGAGCCCGGCCGCGGCGGCCCGGTGGGGCCTACCTCTCCGAACCTCCCTCAAAAGTGAACAAATATCCCAATATTCCCTGACTCTCAGTTGCCCGGATGGGTATGCGCCTTACACCCGCCCCACGGCGAAGCACGTCCGGGCGCCCGGGTGATCCCCGGCGACGCCCTTCCGACGCTCTCGTCACCAGCCGAGAAGGAACACACATGACCTTTCACGTCGACTCCGAGGTCGGCCGGCTCCACCAGGTCCTGCTGCACAGGCCCGAGCTCGCCCTGAAACGGCTCACACCGTCGAACAAGGACGACTTCCTCTTCGACGACGTGCTCTGGGTGCAGCGCGCCGTGGAGGAGCACGAGGAGTGGCAGAAGCTCCTGGTCGACCAGGGGGTGACCGTCCACATGCTCTCCGACCTGCTGCGCGAGACGGTGGAGATCCCCGAGGCGCGCAAGCACATCCTGGACGGCGTCACCGACGAGCGCTTCTTCGGCCCGATGGCCGTCGACGCCGTCCGCAACACGCTGGACTCGATGGATTCCCCGACGCTGCAGCGCTACCTCACCGGCGGCATCACCAAGCGCGAGATGGTCGAGATGGGCACCGACCCCAAGAGCCTGGCCTTCCACACCCTGGGCCCGGACGACTTCGTCCTGCCCCCGCTGCCCAACCACCTGTTCACCCGCGACACCTCCTGCTGGATCTACGACGGCGTCTCCATCAACCCGATGAGGAAGAAGGCGCGCCGCCGCGAGACCGTCAACATGGAGGCGGTCTACCGCTACCACCCGACGTTCGCCCCCGGCTACGACCGGCCCGGCGAGGGCGGCTACAACGTCTGGATGGCCGGCACCCCCTCGGCGCCCGCCACCGTCGAGGGCGGCGACGTCCTCGTCCTGGGCGGGGGCGTGGTGCTGGTGGGGATCAGCGAGCGCACCCAGCCGCAGGCGGTGGAGATGCTGGCGCGGAGCCTGTTCGCGCGGAAGGCGGCCACGAAGATCGTCGCGCTGAACATGCCGAAGGCGCGGGCGTTCATGCACCTGGACACGGTCATGACCAACGTGGACGTCGGCGTGTTCACCAAGTTCGCCGGGCTGGGCATGCTGCCCTCCTACACGGTCGAGCCCGGGGACAACGAGAAGGAACTCAAGATCACCGATCATCCCGCCGAGGACATGCACCGGGCCATCGCGCGGGCGCTGGACCTGGACGACATCAAGGTCCTGACCGCCGTCCAGGACGTGTACGCCTCCGAGCGCGAGCAGTGGGACGACGGCTGCAACGTGCTGGCCCTGCGGCCGGGCGTGGTCGTGGCCTACGAGCGCAACACCACCACCAACAACCACCTGCGCGCCAACGGGATCGAGGTGATCACGATCCGGGGCAGCGAGCTGGGTCGGGGCCGCGGCGGCCCGCGCTGCATGAGCTGCCCGCTGGAGCGCGAGGGCGTCTGAGCGAGGGCGTCCGAGCGACGGCCCGGCCACTCCCGGGACACGGCGGATCACCCCGCGACGGCACAGCGAAGCGAAGGAAAGAGAGGACACATGGCTTCGGTAGCCCGCCGGCTGTTGCGCACCAAGCCCACCGAGGAGATCGTCGCCGAGGGCGGCCACGGCGAGGGCGGTGAGCTGCGCAGGACCATGACGCTGTGGCAGCTCACCCTGTTCAGCATCGGCGCCACGCTCGGCACCGGAATCTTCGTGATCCTCGGCCAGGCCGTGCCCAAGGCGGGTCCGGCGGTGGTGGTCGCCTTCCTGCTGGCCGCGGTGACCGCCCTGTTCTCCGCGCTCTCCTACGCCGAGCTGGCGGGCACGATCCCGGTGGCCGGGTCGTCGTACTCCTACGCGTACGCGACCCTGGGCGAGCTGGTGGCGTGGGTGTGCGGCTGGTGCCTGATGCTGGAGTACGCCGTCTCGGTGGCCGCGGTCGCGGTCGGCTGGGGGGAGTACCTCAACGCCTTCCTGAACGACCTGTTCGGCTGGACGCTGCCCGCGGCCCTGACCCACTCCCCCGGCGACCAGGGCGGTGTGATCAACCTCACCGCGATCCTGATCGTCCTGCTGGCCACCTGGCTGCTGCTGCGCGGCGCCTCGGAGAGCGCCAGCGCCAACGCGGTCTTCGTGCTCATCAAGATCGTGGTGCTGGTGTTCTTCTGCGTCGTGGCGTTCACCGCGTTCGAGGCGGGCAACCTGGCGCCGTTCGCGCCGATGGGGATCGCGGGCATCACCGCCGCGGCCTCGCAGGTGTTCTTCTCCTACATCGGCTTCGACGCGGCCTCCACGGCCGGTGAGGAGGCCAGGAACCCCAAGCGGGACCTCCCTCTGGCGATCATGCTCTCGCTGGGCGTCGTCACGCTCGTCTACGTGCTGGTCGCGCTGGCCGCCGTCGGCGCCATGCCCTGGCAGGAGTTCGACCCGGAGAGCACCGAGGCCGGCCTGTCACTGATCGCCAAGCAGGCGGCCGGCGCCACCTGGCCGGGGCTGATCATCTCCTTCGGCGCGGCCATCGCCATCGCCAGCGTGGTCCTCACCGTGCTGTACGGCCAGACCCGCATCCTGTTCGCCATGTCCCGCGACGGGCTGATCCCGAAGATCTTCCAGAGGGTGAGCCCGCGCCGCCGGGTACCGGTCGCCAACACGCTCATCGTGGCCCTCTTCGTCTCGGTGCTGGCCGGGTTCATCCCGCTGGGCCAGCTCGCCGAGGCCACCAGCATCGGCACCCTGTTCGCCTTCGCGATCGTCAACCTGGGCGTGCTCGTGCTGCGCCGCACCCGTCCGGACCTGCCGCGCGGCTTCAGGACCCCGTTCTTCCCGGTCACCCCGATCCTCGGGGTCGTCTTCTGCATCGTGGTGATGGCCGGCCTGGCCGGTGTCACCTGGCTGGCCTTCGGGATCTGGATGGTGGTCGGCCTGCTCGCCTACTTCCTCTACGGCTACCGCCACTCGCGTCTCAACGGGAGCGACCGATGAAGATCGAACACGTGCTCGCCGGGTTCGTCCCCGGGTCGCGGGGCCGGGACGGGCTGGCCCTGGCCCTGCTGCTGGCCCGGCAGGCCGGCGCAAGGCTGACCGTCGCCCACGTGCACGTGCCGGCCTGGACCACACCGGGCCCCGGCAAGGTCGACGCCGAGTGGCGGGCCTACGTCGCCCGGCAGGCCGCCCACACGCTCTCCCAGGCGCGGGAGCTGCTCTCGGACGTACGGGACGTGGAGATCGACCTCCTCTCGCACGGCCACCGCGGCAGCGGGCGCGGCCTGGCCGAGCTCGCCTGCCGGATCGGGGCCGACGTGGTGGCCGTCGGCCCGGCACCGCGCGGCGCGCGCGGGCGCATCAGCCTGGGCAGCACCGCCGACCAGCTGCTGCACGGCTCACCGGTGCCGGTGGCGCTGTCCCCCCACGGGTACGCCGTCACGGCCCCGGACCGGCTGGCCCGGCTGGCGGTGGCCTACCGGCGCGGTCCCGCCTGCGCCGAGATCGTCCGGCAGGCCGCCACGGCCGCGGCCGGGATGGGCCTGCCGCTGCGCCTGATCACCCTGGTGACGGGCGGCGGGCGGCGGACCGGGATCGGCCGGGAGATGCTCGACCGGCTGCGCGAGCAGGTCGCGGCCGACCTGGAGGCCGCGGCCCTGGCGCAGGGGGGGCCGGGGGACGCCACCGGCGTGGAGGTGGAGGTGCTGGAGGGCGGGGACGTGGCGGCGGCGCTGAGGAGCTCCGGCTGGCACGAGGACGCGGTGCTGATCTGTGCCTCCAGCCGGACGGGACCGTTGCGCCGGGTATTCCTCGGCGACATGTCCCTGAAGATCATACGCGCCTCGCCGAGCCCTGTGATCATGTTGACCCGGCTCCCGCGGACGGCGCGGGAGGCGGCCCGGAACCCCCGAAAAACCTGATGTTTCGCGCGACCGCAGGGGACGATTGCGGCGTTTGAGGCGGACCCCACCGGACCGGATTCGACATCTTTTTTCCAATCAGCTTGACCTTAGGCGCCCACCGCTTTACCGTCACTGTCCGTAACCACACCTCGGAGCGTTATCGGATGAACCCTGACGCACCGGTCACCACAGGTGCCTGCCCCGGGCGCCAACCCGGTGACTGGGGCATAAGTTGCGAGGTAGCACAATCAAGTTGAGAGCAGTACATAGAGAGCCGGGGGGCCACACCATGCCGTCTGAGTACGCCAAGTCACTGGGTGCAAGACTTCGTGCCATCCGCACCCAGCAGGGCCTTTCCCTGCACGGGGTCGAGGAGAAGTCCCGTGGGCGCTGGAAGGCGGTGGTCGTCGGTTCCTACGAGCGTGGCGACCGGGCCGTCACGGTGCAGAAGCTTGCCGAGCTTGCCGATTTCTACGGGGTGCCGGTCTCGGAACTGCTGCCCGGAGGGGCCGCTCCCAGCCCTCTCGGCCCGACACCGAAGCTTGTCATCGACCTTGAGCGCCTTGCCCAGCTCCCCAAGGAGAAGGCCGGCGCGCTCGCCCGCTACGCGGCCACCATCCAGAGCCAGCGTGGTGACTACAACGGCAAAGTGCTGTCCATCCGCCAGGAGGACCTGCGCTCCCTCGCCGTGATATACGACAAGTCCCCCAGTGAGCTCACCGAGGAACTGATCGGCTGGGGCGTCCTGGACCCCGAGGCTCGCCGAGCCGTCGAGTCCTTCTGACGGCCTGACCGGTCGTGGGTGCGCCGGATCCGGCGTGCCCACCCCGCCGCCGATAATCCCGCTCTCAGCTGAAGACGTCTTTCCTCCCGCCCCGCCGTCGGCCACTGTGGTAGGAAAAGGCAGACATGCCCTCGGCGAGATGTGGTGGAGATGGCTCCGGGAGACGATCGGCCCGATCGTTCTCGATCGCGCCCTGAAAGCCGCCTTCGCGCCCTCATGGCCTCACTGGGCTCGACCAGGACGCGGGCCTTCCTGCGGTTGCTGACCTCGATCGGCACCACCAGGACGCAGGACACCCTCAAGCTGCTGCCGTTCGTCGTGATGGCCGTCGTGGCTTTGATCGACTTCGGCTCGGGCCCCACCTCCGGCCTCCTGCCGCTGCTCGCCCTGGGCCCGGCCTTCGCCAGCGTGGCGTGCGGGCTGACCCGCACCACCGTGGTCGGGGTGGTCGCCTTCGCCCTGTGCATCATGCTGGGCCTCTACAACGACATCCTCTGGATGCCCCGCACGAACATCACCATGGTCGCCATCCTCGGCGTCACCGTGGCCAGCGTGCTGGCCAGCGCCGGGCGGCTGCGCCACGAGAATCAGCTCGCCGACGTGCGCTCGGTGGCCGAGGCCGCCCAGCGGGTGCTGCTGCGCCCGGTCCCGCGCCGGGCCGGCCCCGGCATCGGCGTGGCCGTCTCGTACACCTCCGCCACCGCCGAGGCCAGGATCGGCGGCGACCTGTACGAGGTCGTCAGCACCCCGCACGGGGTCCGGATCATCGTGGGGGACGTCCAGGGCAAGGGGCTGGAGGCGGTGGAGACCGCGGCCGTGGTGCTCGGCGCCTTCCGGGAGGCGGCCCACGACGAGGGAACGCTCCAAGGCGTGGTGGCCCGCCTGGAGAACGCCCTGACCAGGGAGCTGTCGGGCGAGCAGTTCGTGACCGCCGTACTGGCCGAGATCGGCGGCGGGTCCGCCATCACCGTCGTCAACTGCGGCCACCCGCCGCCCATGGTGCTCGGCGGTGACGGCGGGATCTGGTTCGCCGATCCGCCGGACGAGGCGCTCCCCCTGGGCATGAGCTCACTGGAGACCAGCAGGCCGCAGCCCTACCGCGTCCCGTTCGAACCGGGTGACCAGGTCCTCTTCTACACCGACGGGGTCATCGAGGCCCGCGACGGGGCCGGGGAGTTCTACCCGCTGGCCGAGCGGGCGCACCTGCTGGACGGCGCCGACCCCCAGGGATCGCTGGACGCCCTCCGCGCCGACCTGCTGCGCCACGTGGGCCGGCCGCTGGGCGACGACGCGGCCATGCTGCTCCTGCGCCACCGCGCCGCCCACCGCACCTCCTCGACCTCCTCGGCCGCCTGAGACCGGGCGGGCCCGCCCCGCCGGGGAGCGTGAGCCGATCGGGGATCAAGGCCGGGAATCGCGAGCCGGCCGGTCAGGGGAACGGGGAGCGGCTCGCCTGGCGGAGAGGCGGCCTGCCGGAAGACGCGGCCCGCCGGGAAGGTGTGACCGGCCGGCGGGAAGGCGTGACCGGCCGAGGGGTATGGCCCGCTGAGGGAGTGCGGCCGGGAAGGTGTGACCGGCCGAGAGGGGTATGGCCCGCTGAGGGGGGTGCGGCCGGGGAGCGTGGGCTACCGGCCGGGAAAGGCCATGCCGGGGGTGGACTACCCGGCCAGGGGCACACGGCCGGGGAGCATGGGCTGCGTCGGCACGCCGAGCAGGTCCTCCACCGCGTTGACGAAGCGCTCCGCCTCCGAGATGAGCTCCTCGGCGTCCCTCGACGACACGACGCGGGTCATCCCCGCCTCGGCCGAGGCGCGCTTGGCGGCGCTCATCTCGAAGTAGGGCGCCCAGTCGGCCAGCCGGGGCTCTGCCTCGGGCAGCAACTCCCAGGCACTGCGGAGCCGGCGCCTGCGGCCCTGCATGGGACGGGGGCGCGCGGCCAGGACGGCGGCCGCCGCCCTCAGCGCCGCGAGGTGCGCCGCGACATAACGTGTGGCGGACGTCCGGGCGGCGGCTGCCTCTTCGAGGCAGTCACGCGCGTCTGTGAGGTGCGCCCGCACCGTGGGGGACAACCGGGGCCCGCCGGAATCGCTGAGCCGAGGGGTCATGCGCTTCAGCCTCCTTGGTCGCAAGCGGCTCCCGACGTTTTCGCCGGTGGATACCACACTTTCAGACCCCACCGACAAATTCGCCGGACGGCCGGACGAGGAGCTTCCCCTCTCCCCGCCCGTCCCGACCGGGCCCGATCGTCTCCGCCGACGACGTGGGCCCGCCCGACCGCCCTGGACACGGGCCGCAAGGCGCCGCGTCATTACCATCGAACATAAATTCGACCACTCGCACTGTCAAGTAGAACGGCGAACAAAAGTTCGATCTTCGGTATCCGTTCACGCGCACGAGAAGGCCCCGGGAGGAGGAGAACGGACCTCCCGGGGCCTTCGAAGAGCGGTACCGGATCGAACCGGCGAGCCCTGAGCGCGTCATGGGCCGCGCACCACGAGCGGCAGATCATGAACGGCGGGTCGCGAAAGGCTCGCGATGAGGGATACGTCACAGTCGGCACGTCACCGCGAACCCATCGCGACATGAGTGTCACCACGGGCGCGTCGCCGCGGGCGTGTCACGCGGCCGGCGGGTCAGGGCCGGCCGCGCCGTCCGCTAGCGGACGAACCTGCCGCGTACGTGAACCGGCACCCCCGTGCCGAGCAGGCCGGGCAGGACCTCCGCCACGTGCATCGGCAGCCGGACGCAGCCGTGGGAGGCGGGCGCCAGCGGCACCGACAGCGCGCCGTGGAAGGCGATGCCGCCGTTGAAGAAGATCGGGTTGTAGAGCTGTCCCAGGTAGGAGACGTGCCAGCCGTCGCGGCGCCAGGTGGTCTTGTAGTCGCCGGTGGGCGTGCGGGCGTTCCCGCAGAACCGCTGGGTCCTGCCCTGCCAGGTGGCCGTCTCGCAGTAGGCGATCCCGCTGCCCGAGGAGATGTGGCTGACCAGCTTCACCGCTCCGCCAGCGTAGAGGACCATCACCTGCTTGGTGAGGTCGACCTCCACCCGGGTCGGCTTCCCCCTGGTGACCAGCACCCTGGGCGCCCGGGGCGCCTCCAGCGCGGTCCAGGTCCTGCGTGCCACCGTGCTGGTCGGCCGGATGCCGTTCACCTTCTGGAAGGCCCAGACCGCCGCCAGGGTCGCCCCGCCGTAGCGGCCGTCGATCCTGCCCGGCAGGTAGCCGAGCGCGGCCAGCCTGCTCTGCAGCGTCTTCACCGCGGCGCCCTTGGCGCCGAGCTTGAGCGTCTTACCGGGCGCGGCGAAGCCGGACCCGGCGGACGCCGTCCCGGGCGTCACGGCCGTTCCGGACACCCCGGAGATCCCCGGCACGGCCGAGGTCCCGGACGTCGCCGTCGTCACGGCCACCGCCGAGGCCGCGGCCGGAGCCGTGGCGGCGACCGCCCAGGACGCGGAGGACGCGGAGGACACCGACACCGAGGAGAAGAGCACGGCTCCCGCCGTCGTCAGCGCGGCCGTTCTCAGCCGCCGTCCAACCCCCATTTTCCACCAACTCCTCATATCACTATCGATCGGGTCAAGGGACCATAGCGCACGCCTTCCCCGTGCACGTGGAGCGTCATGTGGCGGCGATGGGCCGTCGATCTGTTTAGAGTGTCCGCGTGTCAGAAAAGTTGCATCCGAACGTCGAGAAGGTCGCCGCGGCACTGCGCGAGCACGGCGTCCCCGGCGAGATCGTCTTCTTCGCCGAAGCCACCCCGACCGCCGCCACCGCGGCCGCGCAGCTCGGCTGCGAGGTCGGGGCCATCGCCAACAGCCTCGTGTTCGACGCCGACGGCGAGCCCCTCCTGGTGCTGACCAGCGGCGCCCACCGGGTGGACACCGCCCTGGTCGCCGGGAGGATCGGCGCGGCGAGGGTACGGCGCGCCGATGCCGCCTTCGTCCGGGCGGCCACCGGCCAGGCCATCGGCGGGGTCGCCCCGATCGGTCACCCCGCGCCGATCAGGACCCTGGTCGACACCTGGCTCGGCCGGCACGAGGTCGTCTGGGCCGCCGCGGGCCACCCGCACACCGTTTTCCCGACCTCGTTCGACGAGCTCGTCCGCATCACCGGCGGCGTCCCCGCCGAGGTCGAGTGAGGGATCGCGCGCGCCCGGCCGGTCGTGGCCGAGCCCGTCCGGCGCGGCGGCTCGGCGCCGCGACCGCCCTGCTAGGGTGCGACGCGTGACCGGACTGCGACGGATCGGCCCCGACGAGTTCACGCTCCGGCTGGACGCGGTCCTCGACGTCTACACCAGGGCGATGAACCCACCGGCCGACCAGCTCCCGGGGCGCAGGGCGATCATGCGCAACCATGCCGCCCACCCCGCCTTCACCTGCCTGTTCGCCGAGGACGAGACCGGTACCCCGGTGGGCGTGGCGTACGGCTTCCACGGGGTCCCGGGCCAGTGGTGGCACGACGTGGTGCGCCGCGCCCTCGTCGAGCGGCACGGCGAGGACCACGCCCGGCAGTGGCTGGGGGACGCGCTGGAGCTCGCCGAGATCCACGTCCACCCCGACCACCAGGGCAAGGGCATCGGGCGGACGCTGGTGGTCGGCATGTGCGCGGGCCGCCTGGAGCGCACCGCCGTGCTCTCCACCCGCGACGGGGGGCCCACGGCCGCCCTGCACCTGTACCGGAGCGTCGGTTTCGTGGACCTGCTCACCCGGTTCGTCTTCCCGGGCGGGCACGAGCGTTACGCGATCCTCGGCGCGGCCCTCCCCCTGGGCGGCTGACCCCGGGGTCCTAAGCACCCGCCGGCCCGGGGCCCCACCGGGCCGAAGCACCCCGCACCGGCCCGCGGCCCCGTCGGCACGGAGCGCTGCCGGCCCGAGGCACCGCGTCGGTCCCCCGGTCCGAGACGCCGCGCGGGCACCCGGGCCTCCCGGGACGGACCTTCCCCGGAAGAACCGGCGACCGGCCGCCGGCCCGGAGGATCCGTGACCGCGGGCTCAGACCTTCGCGGGGACGGCCTGCGAGGTGTGGTCGAGGGCCTGGAAGACCTCGCGGGTCGCGCTGGAGCGGTTGAAGGTGATGAAGTGGATGCCGGGCGCGCCCTCGTCGAGCAGGGTCTGGCAGAGCTCGGCGGCGTGCTCGATGCCCAGGGCGCGCACGGCGGCCGGGTCGTGGGCGACGGCCGCGAACCGCTCGGCCACCTCGGGCGGGAACGGCGCCCCGGAGAGCTGCTCGGACCTGGCGATGGTGCTGATCTGCGTGACGGGCATGATGCCGGGGATGATCGGCGTGTCGCAGCCCGCCGCCGCCACCCGGTCGCGCAGCCGCAGGTAGTCCTCGGCGCGGAAGAACATCTGCGTGATCGCGTAGTCGGCCCCCGCCCGGCACTTGCGGACGAAGTACTCGGTGTCGGTCTCGATCGACGCCGACCGGGGGTGCTTGTACGGGAAGGCGGCCACGCCGACGCAGAAGTCACCCGACTGGCGGATGAGGCGGACCAGCTCCTCCGCGTACAGGACGCCCTCGGGGTGGCGCACCCACTCGCCCGTGACGTCGCCGGGCGGGTCGCCACGGACGGCGAGGATGTTGCGCACCCCCGCGCCGGCGAACCGGCCGATCAGGTGACGAAGCTCACGGACGGAGTGGTTGACCGCGGTGAAGTGGGCGACCGGGGTGAGCGTGGTCTCGTGCGCGATCCGCTCGACGATGTCGACGGTGCGGTCACGGGTGCTGCCGCCGGCGCCGTAGGTGACGGAGACGAAGGTGGGGTGCAGCGACTCCAGCTCGCGGACGGCGCGCCAGAGCTGGCGCTCCCCCTCGTCGGTCTTCGGGGGGGAGAACTCGAAGGAGAACGAGCGGGCACCGGAGGCGAGGAGCTCGCGGACGGTGGCGGCGCGATCGGGAAGAACAGACGGGCGACCCAGAGCCATGGGGCAAGGATACTTGCCCGGCCCGCGGTACGCCCGGTCAGATGATCGACTCGGCACTTGAGAAGATGATGGGAAACAGCCGTATCTCTAGATCGAAATACCCTCTTGGGCGGTTAATCTCGTTATTTGAGCTTCTCCTGCGATCCGAGCCGGGGATTTTCGACCGCCCCAGATCAGGTCCTCATCGGGCCCGGTTGCAGATGTCCCGAGGTGTCATGCCGTACCGCGGTTCCACAGGTGTCCCGACTCTCCGCCGTCCCGATGGGGGAAATCGTGTCGATCATGCGTACGGTGGTCGGAGTGTCACCGTCGCCGGGCGGATCGTCACGGCGCCCGGCACCGCACCGCGCCTTCCCCCCGGAGCCGTAGCCAAGGGTCTCCACACTGGAGGTATTCGATGACCACTTCCGTGGCCGCGCTGGACACGATCCGCTCCGAAGTGGATCGTGCTCTCCGGTGGTTCGTGGATCGGCAGCGCCCCCAGGTCGGTGCTCCGGAGCTGGTCCCCCTGATCTCCGCGGCCGAGGACTTCCTGGCCGGTGGCAAGCGGCTGCGGCCCGCCTTCTGCTACTGGGGCTGGCGCGGCGCGGGCGGGGGCGACGACCCGGCGGTCTTCACCGCCGCCGCCTCGCTGGAGCTGCTGCAGGCCAGCGCCCTCGTGCACGACGACGTGATGGACGCCAGCGACCGGCGCCGGGGCATGCCCTCGGCGCACCGCAGGTTCGAGACGCTGCACCGCGAGGCGGGCTGGCACGGCTCGGCCGAGCAGTTCGGCGAGGGCGCGGCCATCCTGCTGGGCAACCTGCTGCTCATCTGGTCCGGTGAGATGTGGCGGAACAGCGGCCTGCCGGCCGCCTCCCTGGCGGCGGCCCAGCAGGTCCACGACGACATGCGCACCGAGCTGATGTGCGGCCAGTACTTCGACCTGCTGGAGCAGGCGCACGGCGAGGGCACCTTCGACAGCGCGCTGCGGGTCGCCCTGTTCAAGAGCGGGAAGTACTCCGTGGAGCAGCCGCTCCGGCTCGGCCTGGTGCTGGCGGCGCAGGGCAGGCAGCCGTGGATAGACCGGCTCTGCGAGGAGTACGGGCGGTCGGTGGGCATCGCCTTCCAGCTGCGCGACGACATCCTCGGCGTCTTCGGCGACCCGGACGAGACCGGCAAACCGGCGGGCGACGATCTCCGTGAGGGCAAGCGGACGATGCTGGTGGCCCGTACGCTCGCCGCCGCCTCCGAGGCGCAGGCCCGTGTGGTACGTGCCAGACTGGGCGCCCCGGACCTGGACGCGGACGGGGTGGACCTGCTCCGCGAGATCATCGAGGAGACCGGCGCCCTGGTGGCGTGCGAGGACCTGATCAAGGGCTACCTGGAGAACGCGCTCGGCTCGCTGGAGGGCGCCCCGATCCGCCCCGAGGCCCGTACGGCCCTGGCCGACCTGGCGGTGGCCGCCACCGCCAGGCGCACCTGAGCGACCACCGGCCCCGGACCGGGGCCGTTCGGGCGTCCCGGCCCGGCACCTCGCCCGTGGCCCGTTCACGACACCGCCCCGGGGACGTCCGGACGCGGGCCGTTCAGGCGTGGGCGGTCAGCCTCCGCTTGAACTCCGCGGCCGCCGCCTTGGGGTCGTCGGCCTCGGTGATCGCGCGGACGACCACGACGCGGCGCACGCCGTAGGACATGACCTCGTCCAGGTTGTCCAGGTCGATGCCGCCGATGCCGAACCAGGGCCGGTCGGTCCCCAGGGCCGCGGCACGGGTGAGCAGGCCGGGGCCCGGAGCGTGCCTGCCGGGCTTGGTGGGCGTCGGCCAGATCGGGCCGCAGCAGAAGTAGTCGACGCCGGGCTCGACGGCCGCGGCGGCGGCCTCCTCGGGGGCGTGAGTGGAACGCCCGATGAGGATGTCGTCGCCGAGCAGCTCGCGGGCCACCGGCACCGGCAGGTCGCCCTGGCCGAGGTGGAGCACGTCGGGGCGGCACGCGTAGGCGATGTCGGCCCTGTCGTTCACGGCCAGGAGCGTCCCGTGCCGGTCGCAGGCCTCGCGGAAGACGGCCAGGAGGTCGAGCTCCTCGCGCGCCTCCAGGCCCTTCTCGCGCAGCTGCACGATGTCGACCCCGCCCGCGAGGGCGGCGTCGAGGAAGTCCGCGAGGTCCCCCCGGTCACGCCGCCCGTCGGTGCACAGGTACAGCCGGGCGTCAGAAACCGAGCGCCTGGGCACGTCTCTTCACTTCGGTGTGCCGGCCCGCGACGATCGCGTCGACCGGCGACCCCGGCAGGGTGTCGTCGGGCGTGAAGAGCCAGCGGAGCGATTCGACGTCGTCGTACCCGGCGTCGAGGAGGACGGTGAGGGTGCCCGAGAGGCCCTTGACGACCTCCGTGCCGGCGAGGAAGGCGGCCGGGACCTGCGGCTCGCCGCCTCCCCTGCGCACCCCGATGAGCTTGCGGTCCTTGAGAAGTTGCTTGGCGCGACCGGCGCTCAGGTTGAGCCTTCTGGCGACCTCGGTCAGGGTGAGCCACTCGCCCACCAGCTGGTCGGTCTCCCGGTCGATCTGCGCAACAGAAAGCGTCACGAATCCACCACTACCACATCGAGCCCTTCGCCAAACACCCCGCGGCGAGGTTACGCCGCCGTACAGTCGCGCAACGCTATCGCAGGGTCGGCCAGGCGCCCGACGTCCAGGCGCTGCCCGCCCTCGATGAGGCGGCGCCCCTGGACGAGGTCGCGGGGGCGGTTCACCGACAGGACCGCGACGAGCCGGTCCCCGGCGTCCACCCAGCACGTTCCCCACCGGGGTTTTCCCGGGGCGGAGGGGTCGCCGCGCCGGATCGGCCGGGCCCCGTCGTGGTGCCCGGCGTACTGGACCATGTGGCCGAACTGCTCGGACCAGAAGTAGGGCACCGGGTCGTAGACGGCGGCGTCCCCGACCAGCGTGGCCGCGGCCACGTCCGGGGCGCCCAGGGCGGTGTCCCAGTGCTCGACGCGCAGCCTCAGGCCGTAGCGGCGCGACCACCAGGCCGCGCAGTCGCCCACGGCGACCACTCCGGGCAGCGAGGTGTTCAGGTGCTCGTCGGTGACCACGCCGTCGTCGAGCCTGATGCCGGAACCGGCCAGCCACTCGACGGCCGGCCGTACGCCCACGCCGGTGACCACGACGTCGGCCTCGATCGCCGAGCCGTCGGCCAGGGTGAGCCCGCCGTGGTCGACCGAGGCGACCATGGTGCCCAGGCGGAGATCCACTCCCGCCTCGGCGTACCAGGGGACGGTGTGCGCGCCGATCTCGCCGAGCGCGGCGGCCAGCGGGGTGGCGGCGGCCTCGACCACGGTCACCGCGCAGCCGGCCCGGCGGGCGGCGGTGGCCACCTCGGCCCCGATCCAGCCCGCGCCGACGACGGCGACCCGCCTGCCGGGCCCGAGCAGCGAGCGCAGGCCCAGCGCGTCGTCGATGGTGCGCAGCACGTGCTGGGGGCCGTCGCCGCGCAGCCGGATCGGACGGGCCCCGGTGGCCACGACCAGGCCGTCGTAGTCCAGCTCGCCCTCGGTGGTCTCGACCACCCCGGGGTGCAGCCCCTTGGCGGCCACGCCCGCGCGGAAGTCGACCTCCAGCGCGTCGAGGTCGGAGTCGACCACCGTGGAGTCGGTCCCGCCGAGCAGCACCGCCTTGGACAGGGGCGGCCGGTCGTAGGGCCGGTGCCGCTCCTCTCCGATCATGGTGATCCTGCCGCCGAACCCTCGGGCCCGTAACGCCTCGACGCTGCGTACACCGGCCAGGCCGGCACCAACCACCACGACATGATTCACACTTCCTGACCATAAGCGTCAGCACCGCCCTCCTACCAACGGTCGTTGGTAACGAAAGCGGGATTTACCTCACATCTGACGCGCTAAGGATGTTGCCGCAACCCTTAGGGTGGAGGAGAAGACGCGCGGGAGCCCGGAACGCACCGGGCTGAGAGGAGGGCAGCGGGGCGAGGCAGGGCCTTCGTGAGCCACGTGACGTGCGAGGAGGTACCGCTCCGGCGGTGCGGCCCGGCACCCGCGGGGCGGGAGGGACCCACCGGGCGACCGCGAGCGGGCCCTCGACCGCCAGGAACCTGATCCGGGTCATGCCGGCGAAGGGAGCGGAGCACGTATGCCCGACCTTTTCGACCTCGTCGTCGTCGGCGGTGGCGTCATCGGCCTGTCGGTGGCCTGGCGGGCCACCGGCCGGGGGCTGAGGGTGGCCGTGGTCGACCCCGCGCCCGCCGCCTCGCACGCCGCCGCCTCGCACGCGGCCGCGGGCATGCTGGCACCGGTCAGCGAGGTCACCTACACCGAGGAGCCGCTGCTCCGGCTGGGCCTGGCCTCCCTGGAGCGCTGGCCGGCCTTCGCCGCCGAGCTGTCCCGGGCGAGCGGGCACGACCTCGACTACCGCGCCGACGGCACGCTCGACGTGGCCTTCGGAGCCGACGACCTGGCCGCGCTGGACGACCTCGCCGCCTTCACGGCCTCGCTGGGGCTGCCGGCCGAACGGCTCACCGGGCGCGAGTGCCGCCGCCTGGAGCCCATGCTGGCCCCCTCCGTCCGCGGTGGCCTGCTGGCCGGCGGGGACGCCTGGGTGGACCCCAGAAGGGTCACCGCGGCGCTCCTGGCGGCCCTGGGGCGGACGGGCGCCACCCTGGTGCCCGGCCGGGCGACCGGGCTGCTCACGGCCTCGGGCGCGGCCAGCGGCGTACGGCTGGAGAGCGGCGGGCACCTGGACGCGGGCCGGGTGGTCCTGGCCGCCGGCGCCTGGTCGGGTTCCCTGGAGGGGGTGCCGCCCGAGGCGCTCCCCCCGGTGCGGCCGGTCAAGGGCCAGATCATGCGGCTGCGCTCCCCCGAACCGGTGCTGAGCCGCTGCGTGCGCGGCGTCGTGCACGGCTCCCACGTCTACCTGGTGCCGCGCGGCGACGGCGAGCTGGTGGTCGGCGCCACCCAGGAGGAGCTCGGCTTCGACACCCGCGTCACCGCCGGGGGGCTCTGGGAGCTGCTGCGCGACGCGCGCGAGCTCGTCCCCGGCGTGACCGAGCTGGAGGTCACCGAGACGATCGCCGGGCTGCGTCCCGGCACCCCGGACAACCTGCCGCTGGTCGGTCCCACGATCGTGCCGGGCCTCGACCTCGCCACCGGCCACCACCGGGGCGGGGTCCTGCTGGCCCCGCTCACCGCCGACCTGTGCGCCGGCGAGGACACCGGGTCCGTACGGCCCGCGGAGCTGGCGGAGCTCGCGGAGCTCGCGGGGCTGTGCTCCCCGCTCCGCTTCGCGCGGGGCGCCCCGCGGGCGCCCTCACCGCCCGCGCCCGCGCCGGGGCCGTCCCGGCTGCGGGAAGGCGGCCTCGCGGCACGGGAACGCGACCTCACGGAGAACACGACGCGGGAGCATCGATGAACGTGACCATCAACGGCGCCGCCCACGAGCTGCCCGCCGGGGCCACCGTGGCGCAGGCCGTACGGCGGCTGACCGACGCCCCGGGCGGGGTGGCGGTCGCGGTGAACGACGAGGTCGTCCCGCGCGGCGCCTGGGAGTCCACCGCGCTCGGCGAGGCCGACCGCGTCGAGGTGCTGACCGCGGTTCAGGGAGGGTGAACGTGGACGACATGACGGACGACCTGCTCATCGGGGGCGAGAAGTTCTCCTCCCGCCTCATCATGGGCACCGGGGGCGCCCCGTCCCTGGAGATCCTCGACCGGGCGCTCGCCGCCTCGGGGACCGAGCTGACCACGGTCGCGATGCGGCGGCTCGACCCCGCCTCCCGCGGGTCGGTGCTCGACGTGCTGCGCGGGCGCGACATCAAGGTGCTGCCGAACACCGCGGGCTGCTTCACCGCGGGGGAGGCCGTGCTGACCGCCAGGCTGGCCAGGGAGGCGCTGGAGACGAACTGGGTCAAGCTGGAGGTCATCGCCGACGAGCGCACCCTGCTGCCCGACCCCATCGAGACCTTCGACGCGGCCGAGCGGCTGGTCGCCGACGGGTTCACGGTGCTGCCCTACATCGGCGACGACCCGGTGCTGGCCCGCAGGCTGGAGCAGGCGGGCTGCGCCGCGGTGATGCCGCTGGGCGCGCCGATCGGCTCCGGGCTGGGCATCCGCAACCCGCACAACATCGAGCTGATCGTGGAGTTCGCGAACGTGCCGGTGATCCTGGACGCCGGGATCGGCACCGCCAGCGACGCGGCGCTGGCCATGGAGCTGGGCTGCGACGCGGTGCTGCTGGCCACCGCGGTCACCCGGGCGCAGCGGCCGGACCTGATGGCGCGGGCGATGCGCTCGGCCGTGGAGGCGGGCAGGGCCGCGCGCCTGGCCGGGCGGATACCCCGGCGTCGCTACGCGGAGGCATCCTCCCCTCTTCATCGCTAGAAAACGACCACGTCTCGGCATCGGTTTGGGATTCGGGGACCCTGTCGGCGCCAAATCGCCCGTAAACTCGGCCTCGTGGACACGACGCTTACGGATCCCCTGGTCGGGAAACTCCTCGACGGTCGATACCGCGTCGAGTCCCGGATCGCCCGGGGGGGTATGGCGACCGTCTATCTGGCCCTGGACATCCGGCTCGACCGTACGGTCGCCGTGAAGGTGATGCACCGATCCCTGGCCGAGGACCCCGCCTTCGTGCGGCGCTTCATCGGCGAGGCCAAGTCGGTGGCGAGCCTGTCGCACCCCAACGTGGTGCACGTCTTCGACCAGGGGACCGACGGCGACAACGTCTACCTCTCCATGGAGTACGTGCCGGGACGGACCCTGCGCGACGTGCTCCGCGCCCGCGGCAGGCTGCCCGCCCGCGAGGCGCTGGAGGTCATGATCCCGGTTCTCGCCGCGCTGGGCGCCGCCCACCAGTCGGGGCTGGTCCACCGGGACGTCAAGCCGGAGAACGTGCTGCTCGCCGACGACGGCAGGGTCAAGGTCGTGGACTTCGGCCTGGCCCGCGCGATCGAGGCGACCAACCAGACGCGCACCGGCGTCATGATCGGCACCATCGGCTACATGTCGCCCGAGCAGGTGACCGCCGGCGCGACCGACGCCCGCAGCGACGTCTACGCGGCCGGGATCATGCTGTTCGAGCTGCTGACCGGCCGCCAGCCGTACGAGGGCGAGACGCCGATGTCGGTGGCCTACCGGCACGTTCACGACACCGTGCCGGTGCCCTCGGCGGTGCTGCCCGGCTCTCCCCCGCTGCTCGACAACCTGGTGGCCGCGGCGACGGCCCGCGACCCCGCCAACCGGCCGGCGGACGCGACCGCCCTGCTGGTCGCCGCGGTCGAGGCGCACCGGATGCTGCCCCGCGACAGCGTCCCGCATCCGTCCGTGCCGATCGGCGCGCCGCACGCCCACGCCTCCGTGGCGCCCGAGCCGCCCGCCCCGGTCAACCACACGCTGATCCAGCCGCGCACCGACCTGCTCACCGGCCCGGCGGCCGGGACGGGGACGCCCCCGCCCGCCGTTCCCCGGCCGCGCCGTTCGGCGGGCGCCCGCTGGTTCCTCGTCGGGCTGGCCGTGGTCATGGTGATCGCGGTGGGGGTGACCGGCTGGCTGTTCTCGCAGAACACCTCCATCGTCGTGCCCGCCACCCTGGTCGGCAAGAACATCACGGCCGCCACCGACGAGGCCGAGCAGCGGGGCTTCGTCGTCGAGCGGGGCAAGCCCGAGCACGACGAGAAGGCCCCCAAGGGCACCGTGCTCCGTACCGACCCGGTGGCGGGGACCGAGCGCGAGCCGGGCAGCAGGCTGGTCCTCATCGCCTCGGCCGGGCCCAAGAGGGTCGCCGTGCCCAACGTCGTCGGCATGAGCGAGCCGGAGGCCAGGAGCAGGCTCGCCGAGGTCCTGATCACCGTGGACGACGTCAGGAAGCAGGCCAGCGAGACCGTGCCGCGCGGTCAGGTGATGCGGACCGTCCCGGCCGTGGGCAACCTGGTCAAGGAGAACAGCAGGATCGACCTGGTGGTGAGCGCCGGGCTGCTCATGCCGGACGTCAGGGGCATGCCCCGCGACCAGGCCGACGGGGTGCTGCGCGGCGCCGGGTTCACCCCCGAGTTCGTCGAGCAGACCGACAGCGCCCAGCCGTGCACCGTCATCGCCCAGGACCCGCTGCCCAAGGCCGAGATCGACAGGGGCGCCGTGGTCCGGCTGACCCTGTCGCAGTGCAACGGCGAATGGCAGTGGCCGTGGGAGCGGGATCGGCAGCGGGAGGGCGAGCAGCCCGGTGGTGAGGAGGGCGACAACGTCGTGGTCATCCCGAACATCGTGTTCAAGGACTTCAGGGCCGCCCGGGACGAGCTGCGCGCCGCCGGGGTGCGGGTCAAGATGAAGCGCACCCTGGGACGGGGCAGGGTGGTGGCCCAGCTCCCGCCGGGCGGGCAGTCGGTCCCCCCGGGCACCGAGGTCACCATCTGGTACTGACCCGCCGGTGCGGCTCAGGAGCGGCTCGGAGGCCGTGGACGCGGCTCAGGATCGCACGCGGCTCAGGATCGCACGCGGCCTCAGGGCCGGTCGGTGGCGAGGAAGCCGTGCAGGCGGACCCTGGCGAGGCCGCCGTCGGGATGGATGTCCACCCTGGCGTACGCGGCCACGGGCGCGTCCGCGATGCGGAAGCGGTGCCGGGTGTCCGGCAGCAGGCGGGTCCTGGGCAGCAGCGGGAACCAGGTCTCGCCGTCCGCGGTGCCGGTGATCCCGGCCTCGGCGGGGGCGTTGAAGACCAGGTTGGCGGTGTCGATCTCGGCGAGCCTGACGACCCCCGGACCGGCCAGGCGGATCACCATCCAGTCGTTGCCGCCGTCACGCCGTCGGGCGGTCTCCCAGCCCTCGGCCTGGTGGCGGGCGAGCCCCGGTGAGATCGCGTTGTTCGGCGAGGAGTAGAACTCGTCGGAGCAGGCCGTGACCAGGGCGCCGTTCTCCAGCGCGGCCAGGTCCAGGCCGAGCCCGTCGTACACCGACAGGTCGCACCTGACCTCGCCGTGCACCCGGAGCCGGGCGACGCCCCCGTCGGGGAGGATGCTCAGCCGCACGTGCGTGTACCGGCGCTCGTCGGACACCTCGAAGAAGTGCTCGGCGTCCCCCGTCAGAGGGCTGACGGGCACCACCTCCACCCAGTCGGCGGCCTCCAGCTCGGCGGGCGCCGGGTAACCCTCGACCTCGGCGGCCTCCACGCGTGCGCGGGGCGGGTAGTTGCCCTTGAACCAGGCGGTGTCGATCACGACGCCGTGGATCACGCCGGGCATGCCGAGCCGCACCAGGGCCCAGTCGTGGCCGGGCTCGCGCCGCCTGCGGGTCTCCCAGCCGTCGTACACCTGCCCCTTGGCACCGAAGGTGTGCGGCCTGAAGGCGGGACGGCCCGGCCTGATCAGGTTCTCCCGCTCGGCGAAGGACTCGTCGTTGGCCGCGACGACCGAGCCGCCGAGGCTGCGCAGGGCCAGGTCGGGCAGTGCGGTGAACTCGGTCAAGGAAGAGCCTCTCACGTCGGACGGACAGGTGATCGGACGATGCGGGCGGACGGGCGATCCGTAGGAGCGACCGGACGGGCCGAGCGGAGCGGACGAGGTCAGTGGAGTGGGCGGAGTCGGCGGGCGGGTCGGGGCGGGTTCTCCGCAACGCGGCGGGCCCCCTACAACAGGGTGCCCCGGGGTTCCTTCCCCACCTCTCGGCCGCGCAGCCAGGTGGTGCGCACCTCGCCCCTCTGCGTCCTGCCGTGGTAGGGGGTGACCGGGTTGCGGTGGTGCAGCGCGGCGGCGTCCACGGTGTGCACGGCGTCGGCGTCGAAGGCGACCAGGTCGGCGTCACCGCCCACGACGATGGCCCCCTTGCCGCGCAGTCCGGCCAGCGCGGCCGGGTTCCCGGCCATCCAGCGGACGACGTCCTCCAGGCCGTGCCCGCGCCGCGCCGCCTCGGTCCAGACGGCGGTCAGGCCGACCTGGAGGGAGGAGATCCCGCCCCAGGCCGCGGCGAAGTCGGGCACCTTGAGGTCGGGGGTGGACGGCGAGTGGTCGGAGACGACGCAGCCGAGCACGCCGTCGGCGAGACCGCGCCAGAGCTCGTCGCGGTTGGCCGCGGACCGGATCGGCGGGCAGCACTTGAACCGGGTGGCGCCCTCGGGCACCTCCTCGGCCGTCAGCGTGAGGTAGTGCGGGCAGGTCTCGGCACTGAGCCTGACACCCTCCCGCACGGCCCTGGCCAGCGGTTCCAGGCAGAGCGCGGACGAGACGTGCAGGATGTGCGCGCGCACCCCGGTCTCCCCGGCCAGCTCGGCGACCCGCTCGACGGCCCGGCGCTCGGACTCCCCCGGCCGCGAGCCGAGGAACTCGGCGTACCCCGGCCCCGACGGGTCGGCGAGCAGCGCGGGATCCTCGGCGTGCACGATCAGCAGCCCGTCGAACGAGGCGATCTCCTCCATGGCGGCCCGCAGCCCGCCGGTGTCCAGCGGCGGGAACTCCTCCACGCCCGACGGGGACAGGAAGCACTTGAAGCCGCGCACGCCCGCCTCGTGCAGTGCCCGCAACTCGCCGGTGTTACCGGGGATCGCCCCGCCCCAGAAGGCGACGTCCACCGCGCACTGCCCGGCCGCGGCCCTCCGCTTGACGGCCAGGGCGTCGGCGTTCACGGTCGGCGGCAGCGAGTTGAGCGGCATGTCCACGATCGTGGTGACCCCGCCCGCCGCGGCGGCCCTGGTGGCCGTGGCGAACCCCTCCCAGTGGGTACGGCCGGGCTCGTTGACGTGCACGTGGGTGTCGACGAGGCCGGGCAGCAGCGCGACGTCGCCGAGGTCGACCCGCTCGGCGACGTCGAGACCCGCGTAGGGGTCGGCGTCGCGGCCGGTGTCGCGGCCGGTGTCGCGGCCGGTGTCGCGGCCGGTGTCGCGGCCGGTGTCGCGGCCGGTGTCGCGGGGGTGGACCGCGACGATCCTCCCGTCCCGTACGGCGACCGTCGCCGGTCCCTCCCCGGAGGGCAGCACGACCCGGCGCGACCGGATGACCAGATCCGGCCGCTCGCCGGCGCCCGCGCTCATCGCGATTCCCCCGTGAGCCCTCGCCGCACGCGAGCGGTCGACGCCACGGCGGTCACGACGGCCGTCGCAGTGACCGTCGCGGCGGCCATCACGACGGCGGTCGCAGTGGCCGTCGCGATGGAGGCCGCGGTGGCGGTCGCATTGGCCGTCGCGGTGGAGGTCGCGGTAGAGGTCGCAGTCGCGGTGGAGGTCGCGGTGGCCGTCACAGGTGCCGCTCCGCGACCGTGCGGGCCAGCCGCTCCAGCAGCGGCCCGGCCTGGGCCATGCAGACGGCCGGGTCCGGTTCCAGGTCGGTGAGTGCGTAGGCGGCCGTGATGCCCGCCGCCCTCAGCTCCTCGTCCCCCAGGGTGCGGCGCCCGCAGACCGCGACGACCGGCACCCCCGCCTCGGCCGCGGCGTCCGCGACCCCCGCGGGCGCCTTGCCGCGCAGCGTCTGCTCGTCGAGCGACCCCTCGCCGGTGATGACGAGGCGCGCACCGGCGAGGTGGTCGCGGAAGCCGAGCAGGTCCAGGAGGTAGTCGATGCCGGGCCGGAACTCGGCCCCCAGGAAGGCGAGCGCGGCGAACCCGACCCCGCCCGCGGCGCCCGCGCCCGGCTGTCCGGCCACCCCCATCGAGCGGACGATCCCGTCGTGCTCGGCGGCTCCGACCAGGCCGTGGGTGTGCGCGGCGACCGCGGCGAGACGGGCGAGGGCGGCGTCGAGCAGCTTCACCTCGTCCGGGTTCGCGCCCTTCTGCGGGGCGTAGACGGCGGCGGCGCCGTACGGGCCGAGCAGCGGGTTGTCCACGTCCCCCGCCACCACGAACTCCACCTGGTCGATCGCGACGAGACCGGACATGTCGATCTTGTCCAGGTCGGCCAGGGCGGCTCCTCCGGGCGGGAGATCCCGGCCCTCGGCGTCCAGGAAGCGGACGCCGAGGGCCCGCATCATGCCCGTGCCCCCGTCGGTGCAGGCGCTGCCCCCCAGGCCGAGGACGATCCGCCGGGCACCGCGCCGTACGGCGTGGGCGATCAGCTCGCCGGTGCCCTGGCTGGTCGCGGTGAGCGGGGCCGTCTCGACGCCCTCGTGCGCGACCGATCCGGGATCCCGGGCGACCGGCCCGGAGGAGAGGGGCAGCCGCCGCAGGCCGGACGCCTCGGCCAGCTCGACGACCGCCGTCGGCACGTCCGCGGCGACCGGGGAGCCGGAAGCAGCCGGAGAGACGGAAGGAGCCGAGGCACCGGAAGGAGCCGGGGAGCCGGAAAGGGCCGGGGCATCGGAAGCGTCCGGGGAGGAGCCGTCCCGCGCCCCTCCCGGGCGGGCGTCGCGCCAGGCGTAGGAGGCGAGGACCGGAACGCCCACGGGCCCGGTGACCTCCACCTCGACGCGGGTGAACCCGCAGGCCACCACCGCGTCCACGGTGCCGTCACCGCCGTCGGCCACCGGCAGCGCGACCGTGGTGACGCCCGGCCCCAGGCCCGCGGCGACCCGCGCGGCGACCTCGGCCCCGGTCAGCGACCCCTTGAACTTGTCCGGGGCGATCACGACGTGTCCCGACGACTCAGACAACCCTGCTCCCTGCTGGCGAAGGGGACGGCACGCGTTCCCGGCCGGTACGAGCGGACGGGAGGCGGACACCGGACCCGATGAGACGGAGGACCATCTTGGCATCCGTCCCCGCGCGCCCCGACGCCCGGCCCTTTCCCGCCGTCCCGGCTGCCGGGACGCTCATCTTCCCGCCGTCCCGGCTGCCGGGACGCTCATCCGAGCCGCCGTCCCGGCCCCACGCCACGACGCTCACGCGAGCCGTCGTCCCGGCCACCGGAGCGTTCACGCGAGCCCGGCGACGTGCTCGGGGCGGAGCGGCACCCGGTTCAGCGCAAGGCCGGTGGCGTCGCGGACGGCCGCCACGATCGCGGGCGTCGAGGAGAGCGTGGGCGGCTCCCCGGCACCGCGCAGCCCGTACGGGGCACGCGGGTCGGGGTTCTCCAGGATGTCCAGCCGCATCGGCGGCATGTCCAGGATCGTGGGGATCAGGTAGTCGGTGAACGAGGGGTTGAGCACCAGCCCGTCGCGGACCTGGATCTCCTCCATCAGCGCCAGCCCCAGCCCCTGCGCGGTGCCGCCGTGGATCTGCCCCTCCAGCGAGACGCGGTTGAGGATCCTGCCCACGTCCTGCACGGCCGCCAGCTCCACCACCTTGACCAGGCCCAGCTCCACGTCCACGTCCACCACGGCGCGGTGCACGCAGAGCGCGAGCTGGGTGTGCGAGGCGCCCTGCCCGGTGAGCGGGTCCATCCGCTCGGTGGGCGCGTGGTGGTACTCGCGGGTCTCCTCGATCACGGCGTCGCCCAGCACGTCCTCGACGGCGACGCCCGCGCCGCCACCGGCCGGGACGACCTCGCCACCGGCCAGGCAGAGGCCGCCGGGCGCGGTGCCGAGCCGTGCCGCGGCCAGGGTCAGCACCCGGTCCCGCACCGCCCGGCAGGCGGTCATCACCGCGCCTCCCGACATGTACGACTGGCGGGAGGCCGAGCTGGAGCCCGCGTCGCCGACCCGGTTGTCGGCCGGTTGGATGACGACCCGCTCGACGCCCAGTTCGGTGCGGGCGATCTGCGCCTGGACGGTGACCAGTCCCTGGCCGACCTCGGCGGCGGCGGTGTGCACCAGCACGGTGGCCCGGCCGCCGATCACCTCCAGCCGGACGCGGGCGGTGGAGAAGTCGTCGAAGCCCTCGGAGAAGCAGATGTTCTTCAGGCCCACGCCGTAGCCGACGCCGCGCCGCACCCCCTCCCCGCGGGTGGTCTGCGAGGCGCCACCGGGCAGGCCGAGCGGGTCGGCCGTGTCCAGCGGGGCGGGCATCGGCAGCTCGCGGACCCGTTCGAGCATCTCGGCCATGGGCAGCGGGGCGGCGACCACCTGCCCGGTGGCCAGCACGCCCCCCTCGGACAACGCGTTGACCTGCCGTACCGTGAGGGGGTCGAGCCCGCAGGCGTCGGCCAGCCGGTCCATCATCGACTCGTAGGCGAAGCACGCCTGCACCGCGCCGAAACCGCGCATCGCGCCGCACGGCGGGTTGTTGGTGTAGACCCCGTACGCGTCGATCCTGATGTTCGGGATCGTGTAGGGGCCGACGCCGAGCGAGGCCGCGTTGCCGACCACGGCCATCGTCGAGGAGGTGTAGGCGCCGCCGTCGAGGAGGATCTCCACGTCGGCGTACAGGAGCCTGCCGTCGCGGGTGGCGCCGTACTCGTAGCGCATCTCGGCCGGGTGCCGGTGGACGTGCCCGAAGAACGACTCCTGCCGGTTGTAGACCATCTTGACGGGCCGGCCGGTGCGGAGCGCGAGCATGGAGGCGTGGATCTGCATCGACAGGTCCTCGCGCCCGCCGAAGGCGCCGCCGACGCCCGAGAGCGTCATCCGGATCCGCTCCTCGGGCAGGCCGAGGCAGGGGGCGATCTGCTTGATGTCGTTGTGCACCCACTGGGTGGCGACGTAGAGGTCGACGCCGCCGTCCTCGGCGGGCACGGCCAGTCCGGACTCCGGGCCGAGGAACGCCTGGTCCTGGATGCCGACCCGGTACTCGCCGGAGACCACCACCTCGGCCCGCGTCCTGGCCTCGTCGACGTCGCCGACCCTGACGGGCTGGTGGCGGACGAGGTTGCCGCGCGGCTGCACCGGCGGGCAGGACGGGTCGAAGGCCGCCCTGCGGGCGTCGGTCAGCGGCTCCACCACCTCGTAGTCGACCCTGATCATCTCCAGCGCCCTGCGCGCGGTCTCCGGGTGGTCGGCCGCGACCAGCGCGACCGGCTCGCCCTGGTGGCGCACCTCGTCGAAGGCGAGCACCGGCTGGTCCGGGATGTGGTCCAGGCCGAAGTGCTTGCTGCCGGGCACGTCCTCGTGGGTGAGGACGGCCGCCACCCCGGGGTGCGCGAGGGCCTCGGAGACGTCGACGGCGACGATCCGGGCGCGCGGGTGCGGGCTGCGCAGGGTGGCGCCCCACAGCATGCCGTCCATCCACAGGTCGGAGGAGTAGGCGAACTCCCCCCTGACCTTGAGCGTCCCGTCGGGCCGCGGCGGGCTGTCGCCCACTCCTCCGGAGCCGGGGGCCGCGATCTCGCGCGGCGCCCGCGCGGGGGCGGTGCGGGCCCGCGCGGCCGTTCCCGTACCCGTTCCGGCGCGCGTCCCCGTGCCCGGGACCGGTGCGGGCCCGTTCATCGCCCGACCTCCCGGTCGGCGGAGAAGCCCCGCTCGTCGGCCAGCCGGATGAGGCGGCGGTGCGCCTCGGCTCCGGCGCGGCCCAGCTCGTCCTGGGCGACGGTACGCAGCTCGTCGTCCTCGACGACGGTCCTGCCGCCCACCAGCAGCCGGGCCAGCTCCGGCTGCCGGGTGCCGAAGACCAGGGCGCAGACCGGGTCGTCGACCGCGGAGGCGAAGGCCCCGGTCCGCCACAGCGCGATGTCGGCCAGTTTCCCCGCCTCCAGGGAGCCGAGCTCCTCCTGCCGTCCCAGGTTCCTCGCCCCGCCGAGGGTGGCGAGCTCCAGAGCCTGGCGGGCGGTGAGCGCGGTCGGCCCGTACCGGGCCCGCTGGAACAGCAGGGCCTGGCGCATCTCCCCCGACAGCGAGGTCAGCTCGGCCGAGGCGCTGCCGTCCACCCCCAGGCCGACGTTCGCCCCCCTGCGCAGCATCTCGGAGACGCGGGCGATCCCGGCGCCGAGGCGGCCGTTGGAGGTGGGGCAGTGCGCCGAGCCGGTACCGGTCTGGGCGAAGACGTCGATGTCGTCGTCGCTGAGGTGGACGGCGTGCGCGAACCACACGTCCGGGCCGAGCCAGCCGAGCTTCTCCATGTACGCGACCGGACGCTGCCCGACCTGCTCCAGGCAGTGCTCCTCCTCGTCCAGGGTCTCGGCGAGGTGGGTGTGCAGGCGTACCCCCTTGGACCTGGCCAGCGCGGCGGACTCGACCATCAGGTCGGCGCTGACCGAGAACGGCGAGCAGGGGGCGACCGCGACGCGGAGCATGGAGGAGAAGGACGGGTCGTGGTAGGTGTCGACGGCCTCGGCGGTCGCCTCCAGGATGTCGTCCAGCCGCTCGACCACCACGTCCGGCGGCAGGCCGCCCTGCGACCGTCCCCGGTCCATCGAGCCGCGGGCCGGGTGGAAGCGGACGCCGACCCGCCGGGCCGCCTCGATCTCGGCGGCGAACAGGTCCCCGCGCCCGGAGGGGAAGATGTAGTGGTGGTCGCTGGAGGTCGTGCAGCCCGACAGCGCCAGGTGCCCCAGCCCCGCGCCGGCCGCGCCCGCGACCACCTCGGCGTCCATCGCGGCCCACACCTGGTAGAGCGCGGTCAGCCACTCGAACAGGGTGGCGTCCTGGGCGAGCCCCTGGGAGGCCCACTGGTAGAGGTGGTGGTGGGTGTTGACCAGGCCCGGCGTGGCCAGGCAGCCGGTCCCGTCGATCCGGACGGCACCGTCCGCCTCCGGGGCGGGCCCCGCGCCGAGGGCCGCGATCCGGTCGCCCTCGACGTGGAGGTACCCCGACGCGATCTCCGGGCCGACGACCGGGGCGATGTGGACGTTCTCGATCAGGACGGTGCTCATCGGCGCTCCTCGGGCGTGGGGGTGCCGCCGTACGGCACGGGATCGTCTCCGGCCCTGCGCGCCGCGGCGACGCGCACGGCGTCGAGGATCTTCTCGTACCCGGTGCAGCGGCACAGGTTGCCCGCCAGGGCCTCGCGGATCTCCGCGTCGGACGGCCGCGGCACCCGTTCGATCAGGTCGTGCGCCTGCACGACGAGACCGGGGGTGCAGAAGCCGCACTGGACGGCACCGCACTCGGCGAACGCCTCCTGGACCGGGTCGAGCCGGTCGCCGTCGGCCAGCCCCTCGACCGTGCGGACCGTCCGGCCCTCGGCCTGCCCGGCCGCGACCAGGCACGCGCAGACCGGCAGGCCGTCCAGGTAGACCGTGCACGAGCCGCACTCGCCCTGCTCGCAGGCGTTCTTGGAACCGGGCAGGCCGACCCGCTCGCGCAGCACGTACAGCAGGCTCTCGCCCTCCCAGACGTCGTCGGCGGTCTCACTGCGGCCGTTGACGGTGAAGGTGACGCGCATCAGCCGGCCCTCCTCTCGAAGTGCCCGGAGCGCAGCTCGTTCCACGCCCAGGTGAGGGTGCGCCGCGCCATCACCGCGACGGCGTGGCGCCGGTAGGAGGCGGTGCCGCGCACGTCGTCGATCGGCGAGGCGGCCTCGGCGGCCAGCTCGCCGAAGCGCGCGAGCACCCCGGGGTCGAGCCGGGCCTCCCAGTCGAGCTCGGCGGCCAGGAACTCCTCGGCGGCGACGGCGCGGCGCGGCGTCGGGGCGGCCGAGCCGATGCCCGTGCCGACCCGGCGCTCGCCGGGGTGCAGCGCGATCGCGAACGAGCAGACCGCGATCACCATCGCGTTGCGGGTGCCGACCTTGGAGAAGTACTGCGGGCCGGTCGCCGGAACGATCCAGAACGCCCGGATCAGCTCGTCGGCCTCCAGCGCGCTGTGCTTGACCCCCAGGTAGAAGCCGTCGGCCGTGATCATCCGGGTGCCCCGGGCCGCGGACTCGACCTCGACGACCGCTCCGGCGGCCAGCAGCGGCGGGTGGGAGTCCCCGGCGGGCGAGGCCGCGCCGAGGTTGCCTCCCACGGTGGCCCGGTTGCGGATCTGCGGAGAGCCGACCGTGCGGGAGGCCTGCGCCAGGCCGGGCAGCCGGTCGCCCAGCTCGGCGATGAGCCGCGCGTACGTCACGCCCGCCCCGACCCTGAGCCGGCCGTCGGGCTCCTCGCTCCAGTCGGCCAGACCGGCGACCCCGGTCAGGTCGAGCAGCCCCTCCGGGCGCCGCGTGTCGAAGTTGAGCTCGACCATCATGTCGGTGCCGCCCTGGATGGGCGCCAGCCCGGGCCGCTCCGCCTTGGCGGCCAGGGCCTCCGCCCACGTGGCGGGTCGCAGGAAGTCCATGCGTCACTCCCAGCTGAAGCGGGCCTCGGGGGCGTCGTCGCGCAGTACGGCCCCCTCGATCAGCCCGTAGGGACGGTCGGCGGCGTGGAACACCTCGTTGGGGTTGTCCATCCCGAACGGGGTGAGGTCCACCGTGAAGTGGTGCCTGTTCGGCAGGGCCAGGCGCACCTCGCAGATCTCGTCACGGGCGTTCAGCACCCGCTCGCCCATCGCGTAGAGCGTCTGCTGCAGCGACAGGCTGTAGGTCCCGGCGAACGCCTCGACCAGGTGGCGGCGCACCTCGTCGTAGGACTCACCGTACGACGCCGCCCTTCCCGGCCCTGCGGGCAGGTGCCGCCAGCGGGCCGAGACCTCGGTGGCCAGGACGCGGTCCGCGGTGGGCCGCAGGGTGGTGTACTCGTCCTCGGCGAACCCGGAGAACTCCGAGTCGGTCGAGTTGAGCACCACCAGGTCCTTGAGCCCGGAGACGACCGTGGTCGTGCCGTCGGCGTCGTGGTGGACCAGGCAGGTGCGGGTCTCCCGTCCCGAGCGGACGAAGGAGTGGCGCCGGTCGCCCGCCCCCGGGCCCGCGGCCGAGGCCGGCACCGGGATGCGGTCCCAGAAGTGCTCCTCGACCGACACCCGGGCGTGGTGGACGGCCGGCTGGGACCCCACGTAGTGGCGGGCCAGCAGGATCGCGAAGTCCTCGATCTCGGCCACGCCGTGCTTCCTGGCGAAGGCGTACACGGTGTTCTTCTGGGTGTCGGTGGGCAGCACCGCGGTGTTGTCGCCGGTGAGGTGGACGGCCTCCATGTCGCCGGACAGGGCCGTGGAGACCGTGAGGTCCTTGAGGTGGTGGACCCCGCCGTCCCTGACGACGCGGACCAGGCGGACCTCGGCCTTGCCGTAGCGGTTGGGACCGAGAACGACGCGCACGCTAGCTCCCCCGGTACGTCGAGTAGGCGAACGGGCTGAGCAGCAGGGGCACGTGGTGGTGCTCCCCCGGGTCGGCCACGGTGAAGTCGATCGAGACCCGCGGGTAGAAGGCGTCCACCGCGCGGGAGGCGAAGTAGCCGCCGGTGTCGAAGACCAGCCGGTGGGCGCCCGCACCGCACGTCCACCCGGTGATCCGGCCGTCGGCGTCGGTGACCCCCTCGGCGAGCACCTCGCCGTCCCGTTCCAGGCGGACCGCGACCCCGGCCGCGGGCCTGCCGAGGGCGGCGTCCAGCACGTGCGTGGACAGGCTCACGCGGCCTCCCCGGAGAACGGGCCGCTCACGGGGTCTCCCCGATGGGACGGGGTCACGGGGTCCTCCCGCAAAGGCGGGTTCACGGGGTCTCCTCCGGAGCCGGGGTGGTCCCGAGGAGCCTGGCCAGCCTCAGGCGGGTGATCGCGGCGAGTTCGGTCCTGACCACGTCCTGCTCGGCCTCCTCGTCGTTGCCGAGCCGCCTCGTGAGGCGTTCCAGCATCTCCTCGGCCGACAGGCCGGTGGCGCAGACCAGGTAGACGTGGCCGAACCGCCGCTCGTAGGCGCGGTTGCCCTCGGCCAGGCCCTCCAGCAGCTCGGGCCCGGCCGCGCCGACCCCCGACTGTTCCCGGCGGGACCAGGCCGACTCCCGTCCGGTGTCCTGGGGGCCGGGCGCCTGCCCGATCCTGGGGTGGGCCGCCAGCGCCTCCAGCACGTCCGGCCAGTCCAGTTCCCGTACGGCGGCCTCTGCCGCGCCGGCCAGCCGGTCCGCGTCGGGGTAGGGGCGTGCCGCGGCCACCCGCCGGGCGAAGGCCCTGCTCGCGCAGCAGGTCAGCAGCTCGGCCTCGGCCTCGCCGGCGTCCAGCGCGTTGAACGCGGCGAGCCCGTCGGGCGGCGGGGCGGGGTTCACCGTGGACATGTCAGCCAGTACACACACCGTGAGCGCCCGCGGTCCACCGGCAGGACGTCCGAACCGTGGCAAGGGTCCGCCATGAGTTTTCGTAACATGCTCCGAACCTGCCGGTGCCCGGGGCTCGGTTACCCTCACGACATGCGGCTGAGCGCACTGCTGGAGACGACCGGGCTGGGCCTGTCGCTGGTGTCCGGCCGCGACGAGCCCGACCCGGTGCTGCGCTGGGTCGTCACCACCGACCTGCTCGACCCCGGCCGCTACCTCGCCGGGGGCGAGCTGGTCCTCACCGGGCTGGTCTGGCGCCAGGACGCGGCCGACAGCGAGACGTTCGTCCGGTGCCTGGCCGAGGCCGGGGTGTCGGCGCTGGGGGCGGGCGACCCCGACCGCGACGAGCTCCCGCCCGACCTGGTGCGGGCCTGCCTGCGGCACCGGATCCCGCTGCTGCACGTACCGGCCGCGCTCTCCTTCGCCGAACTGACCGAGCACGTCGTACGGCGCCTGTCGTCGGGCAGGGTCTCGGACATCAGCGCCGTCCTCGACCGGCACCGGCGGCTCGTCGCCGGGGTCACCGCGGGCGCGGGCCTGGGCCCGGTGCTCCGCCTGGTCGGCCACGACCTGGGCATGCCCTGCTGGGTGCTGACCCCGGCCGGGCGGGTGGTGGCGGGCTCGCACCCGCTCCCCGAGGGCGCGGCCAGGCCGCTGGCCAGGGGTTTCCTGACGGCCAAGCGGATGCCGTACGTCCCTCCCGGCGCGGAGCGCTACTCCGTGCTCGCGGTGGACGAGCAGTCGACGCCCCGGGTCGCCGACTGGTTCCTGGCCTTCGAGGGCGCCTGGCAGGACTGGTCGCCGGAACGGCGGGCGCTGGCCTCGGAGCTGGCCGCGGTGGTCGCGCTGGAGCGCGCCCGCCTGGACGACCGGCTGACCCCGGAGGGGCGGACGGCCCAGGAGCTGGTCGGGCTCGTCCTGTCCGGGGGCAGGCCGGACGACTTCCTGCCCCGGCTGCGGGCCACCGGCCTGCTGTCCGAACGCGGCTACGTGGCGGTGTCGGCGACCGCGCGCGGGGACCTGCGGCCGGGCGAGCTCCGCGTCGTGGTCAAGGAGATCCTGCACCCGATGTGCGCCGTCCCCGCGGTCGGGGTGGCCGGGGGCGGCGGGGGCGCCGGGGACGAGATCATCGCGCTTCTTCCCGCCCCGGGACCGGGCGGCGCGGGAGAGGGCGCCGCGGGGACCGACGTCACCGCCATGGTGCGCGAGGCCGTACGGGACCTCGCGCCCGGTCTCGGCAGCGGCGGGCTCACCGCCGGGGTCAGCGGCGTCGTCCCGGTGGAGGGGCTGCTCGGCGCGGTCGAGGAGGCCCGGCACGCCCGGCGGATGGCCGAGGACCGCCCGCAGCCGGACGCGGTCGTGGGCCACGACGAGCTGGCCACCCACCTGCTGCTGCTCGCCTCCGTCCCCGACGACGTGCGGCGGGTGTTCCGGGCCCGGCTGCTGGACCCGCTGCACGACTACGACCGCGCGCACCGCGCCGACCTGGTGGGCACGCTGGAGGCGTTCCTGCGGGTCTCGGGCTCGTGGACCAGGTGCGCCGAGATCCTGCACGTGCACGTCAACACGCTGCGTTACCGGATCCAGCGCATCGAGGAGCTGACCGGCCGCGACCTGTCCGGCCTGGAGGACCGCGTGGACTTCTTCCTGGCCCTGCGGCTGGGATGACCGCGTCCTCCGGCCCGGACGACTGACCGATGATCGCGCCCCCCGGCCGGGATGATCCGCCGATGACCGTGTCCCCGGGTCCGGACGATCCGCCGATGACCGTGTCCCGGCGGCCCGGACGACCCGCCGGAGGTCGTCCCCGGACGGGAGACCGCGGACGGGCACGGCGCGGGAACGGTGCCCCGGTGGGGAGAGCGCCTAAAATGGCCTCACCATGACTCCTCTCTCCCCCATCGGCGGACACGTCTCCGTCACCGGCGGCCTCGCCAAGGGCGGGCTGAAGTACGCGGCCGACATCGGCGCCGAGATGATCCAGGTGTTCGTCACCAACCCCCGGGGCTGGGCGCTCGCCGCGGGCGATCCCGCCCAGGACGCCAAGCTGCGCGACTCGGGCGTGCTCTCCTTCGTGCACGCGCCGTACCTCGTCAACCTGGGGTCCCCCAGCCCGGACACCCTGGACAAGTCCCTGGCCACGGTGCGGCACGGCCTGCTGCGCGCCCACGCGATCGGTGCGAAGGGGCTGGTCGTCCACACCGGGTCGGCGGTGAGCCAGTCCCGCGACGACGCCATGCGCCAGCTGCACGAGCGGCTCCTGCCGCTCCTGGAGGAGATCCCCGACGACGGGCCCGATCTGCTGCTGGAGTCGATGGCCGGACAGGCCGGGATGCTCTGCAGGACCGTCCAGGATCTGGAGCCCTACCTGGAGGCCCTCGAATGGCACCCCAAGGCGGGCGTCTGCTTCGACACCTGTCACTCCTTCTCCGCCGGTCACGACCTGTCGACGTCCGAGGGCGTCAAGGAGACCCTCGACGCCCTGCAGGCGATCGCCCCCGGGCGGCTCAAGCTGATCCACGCCAACGACTCCAAGGACGAGTGCGGCTCCTCGCGGGACCGGCACACGAACTTCGGCGCCGGTCACATCGGCGTCCTGCCCTTCATGGACATGCTGCGCCATCCGGTGGCCGCGGGGGTGCCGTTCTGCATCGAGACCCCGGGAGGGGCCGAGAAGCACCGCGCGGACATCGAGGTGCTCAAGAAGCTGCGTGAGGGCGAGATCCCCGACCTCACGACCGTCACCGTCGAGGTCGACAGCGTCGAGGTCAGCAGCGTCGAGGTGGAGGAGACCGAGGTCCGCCAGACCCCGGCACGGAAGACCAGGGTCCGCAAGACCAAGGTGCGGAAGACCGAGGTCCACAGCGTCGAGATCCGCGAGACCGAGGTCGGCGGCGCCGAGGTCCGCGAGACCGAGGTCACCGAGGTCCGCGGTGCCGAGGTGAGCAGCGTCGAGGTGCACGACGTCGAGGTCGAAGCCGTCGAGATCCCGGCCTCCCGCCCCGAGGCGTCGATCCCCCAGCCGTCGACGCCGGCCCGCTGAGATCGCACCCGGCTCCCCGGAACCGCGTGCGATGCCGGTGGCCGGGTGAAGGCCACGGGGCCGGACGGCGGGCCCGTCCCCGGCGAGG
The DNA here is from genome assembly GCF_055586505.1 of Streptosporangium sp. NPDC050148. Classification (NCBI taxonomy): domain Bacteria; kingdom Bacillati; phylum Actinomycetota; class Actinomycetes; order Streptosporangiales; family Streptosporangiaceae; genus Streptosporangium; species Streptosporangium sp. NPDC050148. Next base: position 37,236 of record NZ_JBVJIA010000031.1, read on the forward strand.
ACCGCAGGATCGAGCGGGACGCCCGTCCCCGGACGAAGGTCATCGAGCAGGACGGCGGGCCCGTCCCCGGCGAAGAGCGTGGAATCGGACGGGACGCCCGTCCCCGTGATCCGGCCGCCCCCGTGTGGCCGGATCACGGACAGGTCCCCTGCGCGGGCGTCCCGTCGTATCGGAGATCGGCGGCCCCTTCCCCCCGGTAAGGACCCGGCGGCCGATGACCGGACCTCGCCGGTTACCGGCGATCGCCCGGTGCCCGCGCATCAGGTCTTGTGCGAGCCTCGCGGCTCTGTCCCCCCTGATGCGGCGGGTCTCGCTCTCCGATGAGGGAACACTAAAGGCGCGTCCGGACGGACGAGATGCGCTTGACGCCCAGCGCGATTAACGGCGTGTAGTTGTCGATGTGCGGAGGGCACCGGCACGACGAGCGGCGGACGGCGGACGACGAGCGGTCGATCCGGGGCCCATGGGGCCGGTGGGGACCCGCCGGGGCGTGGAATCGCCGTCGCGGTGCGACCGGCTCACGGCACGCTCGACCGGCCGGTACGCGATCGCCGCAAGGGCACGCCGGACGGTCCCGGGGCGGCCCGGGACGAAGACCCGAAGGAAATGGCGAAGGGCGAGCCCGGGCGGCCGGAGTCCTGCGAACGACGCCGGACCACGGCCACGACCTCCTACGAGGGGCAGGAGCGGCCCGAGAACGCCGTCAACGGCTCCGCGGGCGGCCGCGGAGCCTTCAGACGGTCACCGCAGGGCGGCGGAGGGCACGGGCCTGTTCTGGACCGCGCGCGACGCGGCGGCCACCCCCGGCGCGCTCGAAGCCCTCGGAGCACTCGAAGAACCGGAGGTGCTCGAAGAACCGGAAGTACTCGAAGAGCCGGAAGCAGCCGGAGCACCGGAGACCCTCCGGGAGCCCGGAGCATCCGAGACATCGAGGGCGCTCGAAGCCACCGGGGCACCCAGCACACCCGGCGTACCCGACGGGCCCCGCACACCCGACGGGCCCGAGGCACCCGACGCCCCCGGGGCGCCCGGCACCGCGGGCCCCCCGGGCTCGCCCGCCGTGTCGCCCATGTCCGGCATCCCGGCGGCGACACCGGTGATGCCCGGCACGTCCGGCCGGTCGCGGAACTGGCGGACGAGCCGCTCGCGGACCTGGCGGGTGTGGCGGCGGCTGACCGGGAGCGTCTCGGTGCCCACCCGGAGCGTCACCCGGCCGGCGTCGAAGCGCAGCTCGCTCACGTGCCGTACCGAGACCAGCGTGCTGCGGTGCACCCGGATGAACCCCGAGCCGGCCCAGCGCCGTTCCAGGGCGGCCAGCGACATGCGCACCAGGTAGCCGCCCTCCTCGGTGTGCAGGCGGACGTAGTCGCCCTTGGCCTCGGCGTACCAGACCGCCTGCTGGGGGACGAACCTCGTCCGCCCGGCCAGCTCCACCGGGATGACGTCCTCGGCCACCGGTTCCGTGGCCGCGGAGGACGCGTACTCCAGGCGCCGTACGGCCTCGGCCAGCCGGTCGGCCCTGACCGGCTTGAGGAGGTAGTCGACCGCCTCCAGCTCGAACGCCTGCACCGCGCAGTTCTCGTGGGCGGTGACGAAGACCAGCCGGGGCGGGTTCGGGAAGCCCGCGATGAGCCTGGCCAGGTCCAGGCCGTCGAGGCCGGGCATCCGGATGTCGAGGAAGACCCCGTCCAGCCGCTCGCCCGTGCCGATCATCTGGACCATGTCCTGGAGTGCGGTGACGCCGCCGACCGCCGTGGAGACATGCTCGATCCGGGGGTCCTGGCGGAGAAGATATGCGATCTCCTCAAGGGCGGGGACCTCGTCGTCAACGGCCAGGACTCGCAACATGACCCTACGCTGTCCCTTCCAGCACACTCACCGCAACCCGCATGGCAACTTCGGGTAATAGTTTGACTACAAATAGCTATCACCGGAGGGGGGCTTGGGGACGCGCAGCCGCACCCGGGTGCCCGCTCCCGGAGCGCTCTGCACGGCCAGCCCGTAGTCCTCCCCGTACAGCTGGCGCAGCCGCACGTCGACGCCCGCCAGCCCGCCCCCCTCGTCCTCCCCGGGCGCCGCGGAGCCGCCGAGCAGGAGGCGGACCTGCTCGGCGGGCATGCCGGGGCCGTCGTCCTCCACGCTGATGTGCGCCTCGGACCCGGCGTCGGAGACCACCACGCGCACCTCGCACGAGCGGCCGGTGGCGGCCACGCCGTGCTTGACGGCGTTCTCCACCAGCGGCTGGAGGCACAGGAACGGCACCGAGAGCGAGAGCACCTCGGGCGCGACCCGCAGGGCGAAGCCGAGCCGGTCGCCGAATCTGGCACGTTCCAGGAGCAGGTAGCGGTCCACGCAGTGCAGCTCCTCGGCGAGGGTGGCGAGGTCGCGGGCCCGGCGCAGCGCGTACCGGTTGAAGTCGGCGAACTCCACCAGCAGCTCCCTGGCCCGGTCGGGGTCGGTGCGGACGAACGAGGCGATGGTGGTGAGCGCGTTGTACACGAAGTGCGGGGACATCTGGGCGCGCAGCGAACGCATCTCGACCTCCATGGCGCGCCGCCGCGAGGAGTCCAGCTCGGCCAGTTCCAGCTGGCCCGAGGCCCAGCGGGCGACCTCGGTGACGGTCCGCACCAGCCCCGCCCCCACCACGGTGTCGTACGCGGCCAGCGCCCCGACCGCCCGCCCGTCGACGGTGAGCGGCACCACGATCCCGTCCCCGGCCGCGGCGCACCCTGGTGTGTCGCAGCCGGAGGCGTCCCGGGAGACCAGGTGCGGGCGCGCCGAGGCCAGGACGGGCCGGGCGTGCTCGCGGGCGTGGTCGTACCTGCAGGCCGGTGCGCCGTCCCAGGCGAGCAGTCCCTCGGGGCCGGTGACCGCGACCGCGCCGGTGCCCAGCAGCGCGCGCAGGTGGCCGACGGCCTTGCGGGCGGAGTCACGGGTGAGACCGGACCGCAGCGAGGGGGCCGCCATGGCCGCGATGTGCAGGGTGACGAAGGTGGCCTCCTCGGTCGGCCCGCCCGCCCGGCCCGGGGACCGCCGCCGGCGCGGGAGGACGAATCCGATGAGGACGCTCAAGGCGCAGAGAAGCACCCAGCCGGTGGTCGACATGCGGGAAACCGTAGTCAACCCGCCCCTGTGATCAGGGGCGAACGCCGATCACGGCGGGCCTTCGCCCGCTTCCTCCTGGTACGAGTACCGCTGCTCACGCCAGGGGTCGGCGATGTTGTGGTAACCGCGCTCCTCCCAGAAGCCGCGTTTGTCCTCCAGCAGGTACTCCACGGCGCGCACCCACTTGACGCTCTTCCAGGCGTACAGGTGCGGGACGACCATCCGCACCGGGAACCCCCGCTCCGGGGAGATGGGCTTCTCGTCGAGCTCCAGCGCGAACATGGTCTGGGCGCGGGTGAAGTCGCCCAGCCGCACGTTGGCGCTGTAGCCGTACTCGCCCCAGATCATGACGTGCCGCACGCCGGGTGCGGGCGGGACGAGCTCCATGAGCGTCGCCGTGGAGACCCCGCTCCACTCGTTGCCCATGATCGAGAACTTGGTGACGCAGTGGAAGTCGGCCAGGACCGTGGTGCGCGGCAGCCCGGAGAACTCCGGCCAGCTGAAGCCGTGCTGCTCCCCCGAGGCGGTCGCCCCCATGACGTGCAATCGCCAGGTCTCCGGGCGGAACGTGGGCACCCGGCCGTAGTGCATCACCGGCCGGCCCCGGGGGACGTACTGCCCCGGTGGCAGGCGGGGCTCCTCGGGCGGTTCGGGCTGCTCCACCATCACTCCCCTCGCCGTTTCCCCGATGGCACGGGGTAATCCTGCCATCGAGGGTTTTCCACCGGCTCGGCGGCCACCGGATAACGCCCCCGGGACGCGGGAGCCGCCGATCCGCCCGGGGCCCGGGGCGCGGGGCGTCAGGCGTCGAGCCGGTACTCCTGCAGGGACCCGGCCAGCCGGGTGGCGAGCTCCTCGACGTCGAGCCGCCGCTCGATCTTCTTCAGGTCGGCGATCCTCGCGGCCGTCTCGGCCTTGCGGGGGGCCAGCAGCGTGCAGCAGTCCTCGTCCGGCAGCTCGGAGATCGTCAGGGTGCCGATGCGGCGGGCCTCGGCCATGATCTCGGTCTTGTCCAGGCCGATCAGGGGACGCAGGATCGGCATGTCGACCGCGTCGTCCTGGGCGGTGATGTTCTGCAGGGTCTGGGAGGAGACCTGGCCCAGGGAGTCACCGGTGACCAGGGCCCCGGCGCGCAGCCGCCGGGCGACCTCCTCGCCGGTCTTGAGCATCAGGCGGCGCTGGGTGATGACCGCCAGGCGGTCCTGGCCGGAGGCCTTGATGGACTGCTGGGCCTTGCCGAAGGGCACGACCCACAGCCGGGACCCGCCCTGGAACCTGTCCAGCGCCCGGACCAGCGCGTACGCCTTGTAGATGGACTCGGAGGTGGTGAAGGGGATACCGGAGAAGTGCAGGAAGTCCACGCGCAGGCCGCGGCGCATCATCCGGTAGGCGGCCACCGGGGAGTCGATGCCGCCGGACATCAGGACCAGGCCCCGGCCGCTGGTGCCGACCGGCAGCCCGCCCTGGCCCGGCTGCCCGCCGGTGAAGACGAACGCCTCGTCGCGGTCGACCTCGATGGAGACCACCAGCTCGGGCCTCTTGAGGTCGACGGGCAGGCCGTAGATGTCGTTGAGCTCGCCGCCGACCGAGCGGTCCAGCTGCATCGAGGTGAGCGGGAAGCGCTTGTCGCGGCGGCGGGAGCGGACCGCGAAGGAGACGCCGCGCCTGACGTCCTCGCGGTCGGCCAGCAGCTCGATCGCGGCCTTGGTGATCGCCGAGGGGTCCTTGGCCACCCGCCAGGCGCGGTGGACCCAGACCAGCCCGGGGACGTAGGAGACGCGCTCGGCGACCGCGTCGGCGACCGCGGCGTCGCTGCCGTCGGGCAGGAAGAGCGCGATCACGCCGTGGCGCTGCCGCACGTCGACCTTGACGCCGACGTCCTTGAGGGCGGCCTTGATGTTGGCCTGCAACCTGCGCTCGAAGAGCTCGCGGTTGTTGCCCTTGAGGACGACCTCGCCCAGTTTGAGCAGAACGCAGGGCTCGCCCAAGGCGGACATGGTCATGGTGCGACCTCCGGTGGAGCTTCGAGGGGAACGGGGGTTACGGGGGGTGCGGGGGCGACGGGGATGCGGGGAAGTGCACGGGCTTCGGGACGTGCGGGGGCTCACGGGCCGGCGCGGGGCCCGGCGGGACCCACGCGACCCCGCCGGGCCCCGACGAGACCCTGCCGGGACTCACGCGGACCCCGCCGTGAGCCTCCGGGGAGGCTCGGCGGGCCCGGCCACGAGACGCCGCGTTTTTCGGGAGGTTTCAGGGGATGGGGGAAGTTTAACGGCGAACGAACGATGGGGCTTCGTCAAGTCTCTCGCGCGTCCGCGTAAAGGCAACCTCTCGACCTTGTCACCTTAGTCGTGCCTATGACTCGTCGAGTCCTTGCTCGATGGCGTACCGGACGAGCTCCACCCGGTTGTGGAGCTGGAGCTTGTTCAGGGTGTTCTGGACGTGGTTCTGCACGGTCCGGTGGGAGAGCACCAGCCGCTCGGCGATCTGCCGGTACGACAGGCCCTTGGCGACCAGGCGGAGCACCTCGGTCTCGCGGTCGGTCAGGCGCGGGGTCGCCTCGGGCGCGGGCCGGGCGGCCAGCCTGCGGTACTCCCCCAGCACGAGCCCGGCCAGGCCGGGGGTGAACACGGCGTCGCCCTCGGCGGTACGCCGGACCGCGTCGAGGAACTCCTCCTTGCTCGCGGACTTCAGCAGGTATCCCGAGGCACCGGCCTTGACGGCCTCCAGGACGTCCTCCTGCTCGCCGCTGGCCGAGAGGACCAGCACCCGGGGCGGCGGCTGCGCGGCGGCCAGCCCCCTGGCCACCTCGACCCCGGCCAGGTCGGGCAGGCGCAGGTCCAGCACGACCAGCTCGGGCCTGACCGCAGCGGCCACCCGGAGGGCCTGGCGCCCCTCCCCGACCGTGGCCACGACCTCGTACCCGGCCTCGGCCAGGTCCCTGGCCACCCCGTCCCTCCACATCGGGTGGTCGTCCACCACCATCACGCGCATCCGCCCACCATAGAGCGCGCGACGGTACGGGGCCCCTCCGCTCCCGCCGTACGGGCCGTCCGGCCGGGGGACGGCGGGCACGGACCAGAGCACGGGTGACCGGCCGTCCGGCCCGGGACGGCGGCACGCGACCGTGTCCCGGGGCGAAGGGCGAGGGGCACGGCGCGTCGGCCGTCCGGCCGGGGGGTGACGGGCACGCGACCGCACCCCCGGACCGGAGGGACACCGGCTATCCGGCCGGGACCGACATCTCGATCTCGGTGCCCCCGCCAGGGGCGGAGATCACGGTGACCGTGCCGCCGACGTCGGCGATGCGGCCCCGGATGGACTGCGCGACACCGAGCCGGCCGTCGGCGGCGGCCTCCTCCAGGCGTCCGGGCGCGATGCCCGGCCCCTCGTCCCTGACGGTCACGGTGACCAGCCCGTCGTCGGCCTCGGCGAAGACCCACGCGGGCGCGCGTGCCCCGCAGTGCCGGGCGACGTTGTCCAGGGCGGCCCCGACGGCGGCGGAGACCTCCGTGGCGGTGGCCGCGGGCAGGGTCAGCGGGGTCGCCGGGGCCGAGACCGTGACCGTGGCCGAGCCGTACCGGTGCAGCAGGGCGCCCAGGTCGGCGGTGCCCGCGGCGGGCGGCTCGGGCCGGAGCCTGACCAGCTCGCGCAGGGCGGCCTCCTGCTCGCCCGCCAGCCTGCCCAGTTCGGCCGCCTCGCCGCCGATCTCCTGGCCCCGCCGCTGGACCAGCGCGAGCACCTGGAGCACCGAGTCGTGGATGCCGCGGGCGAGCCGTTCGCGCTCGCGGCCGGCGGCCTCCATCTCGATCGCCCGCTGCATGCGCTCCTCGGCCGTCCTGGCCAGCCGGGCGACGTGCCCGACGACCACGCCCGCGAGGAAGAGCAGGACGGTGCCGTTGATGGGCAGCGTCTCGAACCCGCCGGGGGCGGCGCGCAGCCACAGGTCGGCCGACGAGACCACCAGCGCGGCCACGGCCCCTGCGCGCCGGCCGCCGTACACGGCCCAGGCGAGCACCGCGCCGCCGATCCAGGTGCCGGTGACCGGCAGGTCACCGGGCCGGTAGGCGCCCTGTACGGCCGGGGAGGCGAGCAGGCAGCCCACGGTCACGAGCATGTCGGCGGCGAGCAGCGGCCGGTCGCGGAACTCCTCGACGGAGTAGGCGAAGATCGTCGCCGCGGTCCACAGCGCCATGACGCCGATCACCAGCCCGCCGACGGCCGGGTGGGCGTATCCCCCCGCGCGGGCGAACAGGACCACCGCGTACGCCAGGGAGGCGACCCGGAACACCGCGACCGCGCGCCAGAACGGCCCCTCGATTCCCGCCACCCGCCGACCATACCCTTCGCCGGGAAGGCGGTGAACTGCGCTGTTCGTCCCTGAGGCGGCGGGCATCCGGGGACGGCGCGGGACGGGCACGGGGAACGCCCGGGACGACACCGGGGTACACCGGGTGGACGCATGGGAGGGGGGGGGGGGGGGGGGGGGGGGGGGGGCTGCCCCTTCTCCTATGGGGAAGCGGGGGTCCTTGTCCCCCGTGGCTGGGG
>NZ_JBVJIA010000031.1:44898-89561 GCF_055586505.1 Streptosporangium sp. NPDC050148
ATGGGGGGGGGGGGACAGGGGGGGAAAGGTAAGGGGGGGAACTGTGCCCCCACGGGAAACCCGGTTGGTCTGTGTGCGCCCGCGTGGGGGAGCCCGGACGCGTACGCGTCCGGGCCCCTCCCATGGCATCGCGGGCGACGTGGGCCTTCGGCGACCGGGCCGTGGGCGGCCCGGTCGCGGGTCACCTCGGTCGCGGGCGACCCGGTCCGAACGGTCAGAGCCGAACGGTCCGATCCGAACGGTCCGATCCGAACGGTCAGGGCCGGGGTGGACCGGGGTGGACCGGCCGGTGGGCCGATGCCCGGGACCCGTCGCGGGCGGCTCAGCCGAAGAAGACCTCGGCCTCCTCGTAGCGGCTGACCGGAACGGTCTTGAGCTCCTTGGTGGCCTCGTCGAGACCGACCCGCACGATGTCGGTGCCCTGCAGGGCGACCATCGTGCCGAAGTCCCCGTCCTGCACCGCGTCGATGGCCTGCAGGCCGAAGCGGGTGGCCAGCACCCGGTCGAAGGCCGTGGGCGTGCCACCGCGCTGGATGTGGCCGAGCACGGTGGTGCGGGCCTCCTTGCCGGTGCGCTTCTCGATCTCCTTGGCGAGGGTCTCGCCGATGCCGCCGAGGCGGACGTGACCGAAGGCGTCGAGCTCGCCCGCCTGCAGCGCCATCTGGCCCTCCACCGGGTGCGCGCCCTCGGCCACCACGATGATCGGCGCGTAGCGCGTCTTGAAGCGGGACTCGACGTAGGCGCAGACCCGGTCGATGTCGAAGGGCTTCTCCGGGATCAGGATGACGTTGGCCCCACCGGCCATGCCCGCGTGCAGGGCGATCCAGCCGGCGTGACGGCCCATGACCTCGCAGATCAGCGCGCGGTGGTGGGACTCGGCCGTGGTGTGCAGGCGGTCGATCGCCTCCACGGCGATGTTGACGGCGGTGTCGAAACCGAAGGTGTAGTCGGTCGCGTTGAGGTCGTTGTCGATCGTCTTGGGCACGCCGACGACCTTCACGCCCTTGTCGAAGAGCTGCTTGGCCACCCCGAGGGTGTCCTCGCCGCCGATCGCGATCAGCGCGTCGACCCCGCCCGACGCGAGGTTCTCCTTGATCTTCTCGACGCCACCCTCGATCTTGATGGGGTTGGTCCGCGACGAGCCCAGGATCGTTCCGCCGCGCGGCAGGATCCCGCGTACGGCCTGGACGTCCAGGGGCATGGTGTCGCCCTCGAGCGGCCCGCGCCAGCCGTCGCGGAAGCCGACGAACTCGTGTCCGTGGACGGTCACGCCCTTGCGCACGACGGCGCGGATAACGGCGTTCAGGCCGGGGCAGTCGCCGCCTCCGGTGAGCACTCCGATACGCATGACATCCTCCGGTGTGGGGTGCGGGACAGGTCCGAGACGGTGGCCTGATCAGGCGGCATGGTGCGGGCGGCGACGGGTCGTGCGTCACCGCCGCAACGCATTCTGCCCTCAGAAGCCTCAGTGGTCTAGACCAAATGGTACTAGTCCTCGGGTGCCGCCTCGCGCGCCCGACAGGCGAGGACCCGGCCGAAGGCCCTCGTCCCCGCTCCCGGCGGGGGTGCACCGCCACAGGGACCGGCCGGGCCGGTCCTGGCCGTCGCCGTCATCCCCGAGCGTACGCCCGGGGCGACGAGCGCCCACGCCCGGGCGCGGTGGACGCTCACGCCCGGGCACGACGGGCGCCCCGCGCACGACCCCCGCGCGGACAGGTCCCGCGACACCTCTCGGGACGGACGGCCCTCAGGACAGCGGCAGCACGCAGGAGGGGCTGCCCACCGCGAAGACCTCCGCCGCGGCACCCGGCACGCCGCCGTCGAGCGGGAGCACGGCGACGCCGTCCGAGCGCTGGTTGGCCACGTACATGCGGCCGTCGGCGAGGGCGAAGTGCCGGGGCCAGACGCCGCCGCAGGCCACCTCCGCGACCGTCTCCAGCTCCGGCCCGGAGAAGACGGAGATCGTGTCGGGCCCGCGGTTGGCGACGTAGACGAATCCGCCGGAGACCTCCAGGTGCGAGGGCTCGTTGTGCCGTCCGGTGCCGGTGGCCGGGACGGCCCGCAGCTCGCGCCAGTCGGCGTCGTAGACGCGGACGGTGCCGTCCAGCTCCCCGGCCACGTACCAGTGGTCGCCGGACCGGGCCATGTGCCGGGGGCCCATGCCCGGGGCGAGCCGCACCGGGCCGTCCGGGTGCGGCACCACGGCCTCCCCGACCAGGTAGCGGCGGATCTCGCAGGCGCCCAGATCGCTCACGTACAGCACGCCGTCGGGACCGAAGACGGCCTGGTGGGCGTGGGACCCCTCGCGGTAGGGGAAGATCCACACCTGTTCCGGCAGGCCGGAGGCGTCCAGGCCGTGCACGCTCACCGTGCCGTCCCCGTAGTTGGCCACCGCCAGCCGGGTGCCGGTCGGGTCCACCGCCAGGTGGCAGGGGGCCGAGCCCTCGCTGGAGCGCTGCGCGAGCGGGCTGAGCACGCCGTTCTCGCCCCGGCCGAACGTGGCGACCGTACCGCGCTCGGCCTCCCCGACCGCGTAGAGCACCGGCAGCTCGGGGTGGACGGCGAGGAACGAGGGGCCGGAGGCCACCGTCTCCCCCAGCCTGGCCAGGCTTCCCAGCTCGACCAGGGTGATCCCCGGCCCGGATCCCCCGGTGTCGGGGGTGTACCCGCCGATGTACGCGACCTCAGCCATCATGCTCCCGCCCCGGGCGCGGCGTCCGCGCCTCAGATCGTCATCCGTTCCCGGCCAGGTGCGAAGGTAGCGCAGCGGGCCGACACCCTGACAGGGACCCACCACGGAAAGCCCTTCCCGATTTATTGACTTCGTCAAAGAATTGGTTGACGATGTCAAGCATGGAGAGACACGTGGCGGAGATCCGCTCCTTCAACCGCTTCTACACCCGGCTCATCGGCGTGCTGGAGCAGCGGGTCCTGGGCACCCCGTACTCGCTCACCGAGATGAGGGTGCTGTTCGAGCTCGACCACCGGGGCCGGACCGAGGCGGGCGAGCTGCGCCGGCTGCTCGGGATCGACGCCGGGTACCTCAGCAGGATGCTCGGCGGGTTCGAGGGCGAGGGCCTGGTCGTGCGGAGCAGGTCGGCCACGGACGCGCGGCGGCAGGTGGTCGAGCTGACCGAGAAGGGCAGGGCGAGCTTCGCCGACTTCGACGAGCGCGCGGCCGAGGAGGTGCGCGAGCTGCTGGCCGACGTGAGCGACGAGGACCGCGAGCGGCTGGTCGCGAGCATGGCGACCATCGAGAGGATCCTCACCCGCGAGCCGGGGGCCGCCCGGTCGTACGTCATCCGCCCGCCGCGCACCGGCGACATGAGCTGGGTGGTGTACCGGCACGGCGTCCTCTACAGCCAGGAACAGGGCTGGGGCATGGACTTCGAGGCGCTGGTGGCCAGGATCACCGCCGACTACATGGACGGCTACGACCCCCGCTACGACGCGGGCTGGATCGCCGAGGTGGACGGCGAGCGTGCCGGGTGCGTGTTCTGCGCCCGCAAGGACGACGAGACCGCGCAGCTGCGGATGCTGCTCGTGGAGCCGTCCGCGCGCGGCATGGGGATCGGCACCCGGCTGGTGGACGAGTGCGTGCGCTTCGCCCGGGAGGCGGGCTACCGGCGGATGGTGCTGTGGACCAGGGACGTGCTGGTGGGGGCCAGGCGCATCTACCAGGCGGCGGGCTTCGAGCTGGTCGAGAAGCGGCCCGCCGGGGACGTCGTCGAGGAGGTCTGGGCCCGCGACCTCTGACCTGACGGTGGCACGGCCGTCCGGGCCGTTCGGTCCGTCCGACCGGACAGGCCGGCTCGGACGGACCGGCCCGGACGGGTGCGGGAGAACGGACCCGGCCGACCAGGCGCGGACGGACGGTCAGCCGGACAGGCCGATGCGGGCGTGCAGGCGGCGCAGCGGTCCCGGGGCCCACCAGTTGGCCTCTCCGGCCAGGCGCATCGCGGCAGGGACCAGGACCGCGCGGATCACCGTCGCGTCCACGATGATCGCCACCGCCGTCCCCACGCCCAGCATCTGCACGAACACCACCTGCGCGGTGCCGTAGACCGCGAACGACACCGCCAGGATCCCGCCCGCCGCGGTGATGAGCGGACCTCCGTGCCGGAGCCCGGCCACCACGGCGCCCGGGGTGTCGCCGGTCAGGTCGTACTCCTCCTTGATCCGCGAGAGCAGGAAGACCTCGTAGTCCATCGAGAGCCCGTACGCGACGCAGAACATCAGGATCGGGATGCTCGGGTCGAGGGTCCCGGTGGGGGTGAAGCCGAGCGGGCCCGAGAGGTTGCCGTCCTGGTAGATCCAGACCAGGGCCCCGAACATCACCGACAGGCTGAGCAGGTTGAGCACCGTCGCCTTGAGCGGGATCAGGACGCTGCCCGTCATCAGGAACAGCACCGCGAAGGTGATCGCCAGGATCAGCGCGAGCAGCGGCGGCAGCCGGTCGACCACCGCCCGCCGGTAGTCGGCCAGCTCGGCCGGGTAGCCGCCGACCAGCACCTCGAACGGCGCCCGCAGCGCCCTGACGTCGCCGACCAGCCGGACGGGGTCGTCCTCCATCAGCTCCGCGGACGGGATCACCGACAGCCAGGTGCCCCCGGCGCCCGCGAACCGTGACGGGTCCCCCGCCGAGACCCGCGCTCCGGCCGCGTACGACCCGGCGGCGGAGTCGACCTGCGCGACGCCGGGCAGGCGGGACAGGGCGGCGGCGTAGCCGGGAACGGCGCGGGAGAGATCTCCCGACGTGCCCGCCGAGACGATCTGCAGGGCGTCGGTCTCCTCGGCCGGGAACTCGGCGCGGATCACCTCCGAGGTCTGCCTGGCGGGCGCGGACGCGGGCAGCACGCGGTCGTCGGCCACGCCGAGGCGCAGGCCGAGGAAGGGCGAGCCGAGCAGCAGCAGCACGGCCGCGGCCGCCCCGCCGTACAGGAGCGGCCTGCCCATGACGCGCGTCGCCAGTCCTGGCCAGAACGTCCCCCGCGCCCGGCCGGGGCGGCGGGGCAGCACCCGGTCGCCGACGGCGGCGAGGACGGCGGGCAGGACGAGCACGGCGCCGACCACTCCCCCGGCGACGACCGCGATCCCGGCGTAGGCGAAGGAGCGGAAGAAGTCGAAGGGCATGAGCAGCAGCACGCTCAGCGAGGCGGCCACCGTCACGCCACTGAAGATCACCGTACGACCGGCCCGCTCGACGGCGCGGGCGACCGCCTCGTGCCGGTCGCGGCCGAGCGCCACCTCCTCCCGGAAGCGGGCGATCATGAACAGCGCGTAGTCGACGCCCAGCCCGAGCCCCATGGCCAGGACGAGGTTCAGCGCGAACGTCGACACGTCGGCGTACAGCAGCGGTATCCGCAGCAGCGCCAGCCCGATCACCATGGCCAGCGCGCCGAGCACGACCGCCAGCACGGCGGCGAGCAGGCGCCTGAGGTACAGCCACAGCAGCACGAGCACGAGCGGGACGACCACCAGCTCGGCCCGGACGAAGTCCTGCCGGGCCAGCGGCACGAGCTGGCGGAAGACCTCCTCCCCGCCGCCCGCCCTGACGGTGATCGCGGCGTCGCCCCGCAGGACCTCGGGAACGATCTTCGGCAGGATCTCGGAGCGGACCCGCCCGGCGTCGCCGGGGATGCGGGCGACCACGAGCGCGTGCCTGCCGTCCCGGCTGCGCATCGTGGCCGGTGCGCCCCGCGTCCAGTAGGACGCCGCCTCGGCCACGCCCTCCAGGCCGGCCAGGCGCGCGGTGAGCTCCCGTCCCGAGGCCGCGGCGGCCGGGCCGTCCACGTCGCCGTCCACGGCGGTGACGAGGAGGACCAGGTCGGCGCTCCCGGTGCCGAAGCGCTCGGCCAGCTCCACCCGCGCGCGGTCGGACTCCGAGCCGGGCGCCTCGTACCTGGCCAGGGAGAGTCCGGAGACCGTGCCCGCGGCCGGTACGCCCAGCGCGACGACGCCGAGCAGGGTGAGGACCATCACCAGGCGGCGGCGCCGTGCCAGCAGGTGGCCGAGCCGTCTCAGCGGCGGGACGGGAGGGGCCGCGGCCGGGCGCGGAACTACTTTCATGATCATCCCCGAACTCGGTAAACTGCTCGTGTTTTTGCGGTTCGAGAGAGAAATACAAGTTAATGCTCGTATTTGTCAACGAGGGGACGGGATGACGTATGCCCGAGGAACGTCCGGCGACCGGCGCGACGACCGGCTCCACCGGCCCGGACCGCGCGGCCACCGGCCCCGCGAACGCCCCCGCGAACGCCCCGGCGAACGGCCCCGCGAGCGGTACGACGACCGGCGACCGGCCCGGGGCTCCGCGGCGGCCGGTCAGGCGGCAGGCGCGCGGCCTCAGGCGGATGGAGGAGATCCTCGACGCCGCCGAGGAGGTGGTCGCCGAGGTCGGCTACCCCGACCTGACGACCAACGCGGTGGCCGAACGGGCGGGGATGTCCCCCGGCTCGCTGTACCAGTTCTTCCGCAACAAGGAGGAGATCCTGGACGGCCTGCTCGACCGGTTCACCGACGGGCGGAGCGCACACTGGGAGGCCCGCCTCACCGAGGACGTCGTGCGGATGCCCGCGGCCGAGCTGATCGACCGGGTGGTGGACGAGATCGTCGCCTACAAGGCCGCCCGCCCGGCCTACTGGGCCCTGCTGCACGGCTCGGCCACCGGCGACCGGCTGGCCGAGGCGTCCGAGCGGCTCCACCGGGACGTCGCCCGGCACATCGCCGGCCTTCTCGCCGTACGCGCACCCCACCTGGGCGAGGAGCGGCGCCTGACGGTCGCCACGATGATGCTGGCCACCGTCAGGGCGGTCCTGCCGCTGGTCGCGGCCGGGCCGGGGGAACGCGCCGCGGAGCTGACCGCCGAGCTCAAGGCCCTGCTCACCGGTTACCTGACGACCTCCACGGCCCCGGACCGGCCCGGCGCGGACCGGCCCCCGGCGGGCGACCCCACCCCGCCCTAATACCCTATTTACAGATAGGTATTATGCGTTTATCGTCGGGGTGCCGTCCCCGTTCCGTACGAGCCCCCGGATGAGGCGAAGATGCGCTTGCACTGGTTCCTGCCGACCACCGGCGACGGCCACCACGTCAGGCCCGCCACGACCACCGTCGCGGCGGGAGGCGACGCGGCCAGGCCGGCGACGCTCGACTACCTCTCCCAGGTGGCCCGCGCGGCGGAGGCGGCCGGGTTCGAGTCCGCGCTGACCCCCGTCGGGGCCGGGTGCCCCGACCCGCTGGTGGCGTGCAGCGCGGTCGCGGCGCGGACCGAGCGGCTCAGGCTGCTGGTGGCCTTCAGGCCGGGCTTCACCCTGCCCACGCTCCTCGCCCAGCAGGCGCAGACCTTCCAGGAGATCAGCGGGGGACGGCTGCTGCTCAACGTGGTCACCGGCGGCGACCCGCAGGAGCAGCGCGCGTACGGCGACTTCCTCGACCACGACGCCCGCTACGAGCGCACCGGCGAGTTCATCGAGGTGCTCAGGCGCACCTGGGCGGGCGAGCCGTTCGAGCACCGCGGCGCCCACTACCGGGTCTCCGGGGGCGGGCTGGCCACGCCCCTGCTCGACACCCCCGACATCTACTTCGGCGGGGCCTCCCCCGCCGCGGAACGGGTGGCCGCCGCCGGGGCGGACGTCTACCTGATGTGGGGCGAGCCCCCGGCGATGATCGCCGAACGGGTCGCCCGGATGCGCCGGCTGGCCGCCGAGGCCGGTCGTGAGCTGCGCTTCGGCATCCGGCTCCACATCATCGCCCGCGACACCTCCGAGGAGGCGTGGGCGCACGCCCGCCGCCTGCTCGACGGCATGGACCCCGGCAGGATCGCCGCCGCACAGGCCCGGTTCGCCCGGATGGACTCCGTGGGGCAGCGTCGCATGGCCGATCTGCACGGGGGGTCGGCGGACGCGCTGGAGATCTCGCCCAACCTGTGGGCCGGGGTCGGCCTGGTCCGCGAGGGAGCCGGCACCGCGCTGGTCGGCGGCTACGACGAGGTCGCCGAGCGGATGCGCGAGTACGCCGAGCTGGGCCTGTCGGAGTTCGTGCTGTCCGGCTGGCCGCACCTGGAGGAGGCCTGGCGGGTGGGCGACTTCGTCCGTCCCCGGCTGGCGGCTCCCTCGCTCGCCGCGTGACGGCCCCCGGGACCTCCGCTTCACCGCCCCGGCGAATCCGGCCGGAACCGGCGCGGGGTCAGGGACACCACCATCCCTTCAGGCGCGACACGAACAGCCCCGAGACCGGGGCGTCGGTCAGACCGGCCGTCTCCCCGCCGCAGAAATAGGTCCTGCCACCGTCGCTGTGGACGACGTACCCCGACCAGCTTCCCGCCCTCACCTCGTACGCCCGCCTGGGAGGGGTGATGGTCCGTGACCCCGGCGCGTTCACGGAGGTCTTGGTGCCGTCCTCGAACGCGAGGATGACGGGGCTCGTCAACGCGGTCCGGGCGTCCGCCGACACCGCGGCCGGGGCGAGGAGAAGCGCGACGGCCACTCCGAGCGCAGCGAGCATTCCAGAGGATTTCACCGTTCGATTCATCGGCGATGCCTTTCTCGTCATCGCCCGCCTCGACCGGAATGCGCGGGCGCCTGACCGGATGGTGGCACGCGTGAACACGCGTCCTGTTGACCATCCCCGCCGACCACTTGCCGATTCCCGCCACGATTCCCGGTCCCGGCGGCCTCCCCGGGCGTGAACATCGACGTCTCCCCTGGCGTGAACATCGACGTCTCCCCGGACGTGAACACGCGCGGGACGTTCACAGCGGGACGTTCACACCGGCCGGGATCGCGCGACGGCGTCACCCGGCAGGGGCCCGTGACGCGGGCACCCGCCCCTGTCGCGCCCGTCCGGGAACGCAGGGCCACCGGAGACCGGACCCGCCGGGCCGCCCCGTACCCCCGGATCGCGGATTTCACCGGAACGGGAAGAATGAACAGCAGTGAACGAACGCGCATGCCGATCGTACGGAAGGCACGTCTGAATGACCGTTTCACCGGCCGGAACCCTTCTCGCCCGTCACCTGCAGGAACTTCGGGCCCTCACCGGTAAGAGCCTGAAGGAGCTCGAACGGGTCACCGCGGCGAGCGATTCCTCGCTCTCCCGTTACTTCTCGGGGGCCGCGTGCCCTCCGTGGTCCGTGGTCGAGGCGTTGTGCCGTGCCGCCGGTCGTGACGCGGAGGAACTGCGTGAGCCGTGGGAGGCCGCCCGGCGGGCCAGGCTGCAGCGCTACCGTCCCTCGTCGCAGGAGACGGCCGGGCCGGGTGACCCGGTGGGACCGCCGGAGCCGCACGAGCCCGCGGAACCGTCCGAGCCGGCCGATTCGCCGGAGCCGCCGGAGCCGTCGGAGCCGGAGAACGCGGGAGGGCCCGACGACCGGAAGGTCCCGCGACACCCGGAAGCCCCGGAAGCCCCGGAAGACCCGGAAGACCCCGGAGCCCCGGAGAGGCCGGGCGCCCCCGAAGGCTCGGTGGGCGCGGCGGGACCGGACGGCCCCGGGGAGACGGCGGGACCGGAGACGGCCGGTCCCCGACGCAGGCGGATCGTGCCGATCCTGGTGACGGCGCTCGGCCTCGGCGGGCTGGCCGGAGCGGGCTACCTGTGGAGCGGCATCGGCGAGGAACGGCCGCCGAAGCGGTACTGCCCGTGGCACTACGTGGTGACCGACGGGGATCCCGCACCGGTGCGGATCGCCGACCGGTCCGGCGCCAACCGGAGGCACCTTCCCAAGACGTACCTGCCGAACGAGGTCTTCTACGTCGCCGAGCCGCCCGTGGTGCGGGACGCGATGATGCAGACGGTCGACGGCTGGGTCACCCAGGGCGACTGGATCCGGCGTGCCCAGGGGCCGTGCGTCGCCGAAGCGGGCAAGGGGACGTAGACGCAGGTCAGGACGTACGGGATGGATGTGGGACGAATCCGGGACGCCGTCGCCGCACCTCGTCGCGCCCGGCTGGCTAACGTTCGGTCCAGAACGCGCCGGCCGTTCCGCGAGCTCGGCCGGCGCCGTGCACCGGGTCCGGCCCGCAGGCCCGTCCCCCCGTCGCCCACGGTCTGCTCACCGCCCCACGTGGCGGTGCGAGCACACCGGTACGTGGCGGGAGGTCCCTCGGATCCCGCTGTGCGCCGCGCCCGTCTCCGGGCGGTTCTCCCCTCGCGGAACAACGGATGACCAGCACAGGTACGGTCGACCGGTGCCGCCGGCGACCTCCTGACGGGAGGCAGAGGTCAGTGGAGACAGTGGTTCGCACAGAGGATCCGCCCGTGAGGGAACGGTTCGGCTCCTGGCTTTCCTACCTGCCGCGCGCACGACCGGCCGGGGGGACCGGCAGCCCTGCGGGCACGCGGAAAGGAACGGGCACCCCGGAGGACACGCGGGACGAGCCCCAGAGCGACATCATGGACACGCGGGACGAAACCGGCGGTCCCGCGGATCCGCACGCCCCGGGAGGTCCGCACACCCTGGGGGAGCCGCACGCCCCGGAGGATCCGGGGAACCCGGCCGTCCCGGGAGACCCGGGAGAGCCTGCCGGCCACGTCCCCCCTCCGGCGGCCCCCGTGGCACCCCCCGCCCGCCACCGGCACCCCCTGCTGGCGAGGATCCACGCCTTCGTCGACAGGCACCTGGCCGATCCCCGGCTCTCCCCGGACCTGATCGCCACGGCGCACAACATCTCCAGCCGCTCCCTGTACCGGCTCTTCCAGGCCGAGAACACCACCGTGGCGCGGCTGATCCACGACCGGCGGCTGGAGCGGTGCAGGGACGACCTGACGGATCCCGCCAAGCGTGACCGGCCGATCCACGCCATCGCGGCCCGGTGGGGCTTCGGCACCGCCGCGCACTTCACCCGCGCCTTCCGCACCGCCTACGGGCTCAGCCCTCGGGAGTACCGGCGCCGGCACGGCCGGTGGCCGGCGACCGAGGCCTGACGGGAGGACGGCCCGCGCGGGTCCCGGGAGGACGTCACCTCCTGTCAGGGACCGGCGGCCCGACGGGGACGTCCCGCGCCCGTCCCTGACAGGGGGCGGCGCGGAGCGCGGGCGTGGCGAAGGGGGTGACGGCCGCCCGCTCGCCGGGTCCGTCGGACACCGGCTAGACCTGCCAGAGGACGGCGAGCCGCCGGGTGGCCCGGGACGGCACGGTGGGCGCGGCCCGAGCGGCGTCGCGGCCCGCGTTGATCGGCGGATCCCGGCGCCGGCGCACGACCGCGCCACCGGCCGGCCCGTCACCCGATCACTGATCTCCTGCGACCACCGGCCGGGCGTCGGACCCACCTGTCCGGCGGAGGAAAGGGCCGGTGACCTCGTAGGTGACGCCGCCGATCCCGGTGGCGTCACCCCGGGGGCCGCGCCAGGTCCCCCGCCGGTTTCCACGCCGGGATTCATGGCGGGATTCATGGCGGGCCCCGTGCGGGGAGGAGAAGTAGAGGCGGTCACCGGCCGGGGAGAAGGCGAGGCCGGTGATCTCCGCCCCGGGGTGTCCCACGACCCGTACGAGCGGGACCACGCCCCGGCCGGAGACGATGGCCTTGATCTCTGTGTCGTCGCCGTCGTCGCGGGCGACGCGGAGGCCGCCCGAGGCGGTGCCGGTGACGATGCCGGCCCCGGCCGGCGGAGCACCGGTGTCGTGAACGACGCGCAGGGTCTCGTTCTCCGCGTCGTAGGCCCACACGCGGCCGTCGCCGCCGGTGGTGAACAGGCACACACCGTCGGCGTAGTGGCAGCCCTGCCCCCCGGAGAAGCGCCGGGCGTCCTCGACCTGGTGACGGGTGGCCACCGGCAGCGCCCCGGGATCGGGCACCCGGCGCCAGATCACCCGCTCGCCGCTCCGGCCGGCACTCCGATCGGCATCCCGGCCGACGTCCCGGCCGGTGTCACGGTCGACGGCCCGATCGTGGGAACGGCCGGGGGAACGGTCGAGGGACCGGCCGGGGGAACGGTCGGCGCAGAGCACCTCCAGCCTGCCCGAGGTCAGGTCTCCCCGGTGGGCCGGACGGAACCGGTAGAAGCAGCCGTCCGGCTCGTCCTCGGTCAGGTAGACCACGTCCCGGACCGGGTCGCAGGCCGTGGCCCCGCGCCTGAAGCGGCCCATGGCCAGGCGCGGCATCGCGGCCCGCGAGCCGTACGGATCGCACTCGAAGACCCTGCCCCGGCCGGTCTCCTCGCACGACAGCCAGGAGTCCCACGGGGTGCGTCCGCCCGCGTGGTTGAGGTCGGTGCCCGACAGGATGCGGTAGGCGCCGGTCACGTCCCCGCCGGGCGCGAACCTGACGGCCGACGCCCCGCCGAGCAGTGGGACCCGCGAGTTGGACACGTAGATCCAGCCGTCGCCGTCCGGGAAGCACGCGCCGCCGTCCGGAGCCGGATGCCAGCGCGTCCCGCCGATCCGGTGCCCGCTGCGGGCGACGACCCTGGCGGTGAACCCCTCCGGCAGCGCCAGCCCGTGAGCGTCCGGCGGGCACAGCGGCCCGTACGGCCCGTACGTTCCGGCCGGGCGTCGCGCGGTGGCGTCCGTCACCGTCACGGCGTCCGTGGCGCCCTGCCGGAGGGAGCCGGCCGGAGCCGCACCGGGCGCCGGAGCCCCGGTGCGCACGAGCGTACGGCGAAGCATGGCTCCTCCTCGTGGTTCCTCGCGGTATGCCACAAGCCGATCGAACCGACATGAACGCCGACACCACAGGCGCAAACTTTGCGTCACCCATCGGGCAAACATCCGCCAAAACAGGTCGACCTATCGCCAAGATCGCCATCAACCCCGGTCCGCGCCCTCACAGTGGGATCACCGTCATCAGACCGGGGAGGACCGTTGACCGAGGGACTCACGTTCGCGAACCTGGTTTCCGAGACCGCGCCACGGGTGCGGACCCGCCGCGCCCTGGTCTTCCTGGACGCTCCCCCGGTCCCCTTCGCCGTCCCCGCCACGACCGCGGCCCGGACGCCCGCCCCGCCCCCGTCGCGGCCCGACCTGCGGCTGGCGAGCGCCCTGCGCGCCGAGGGGTTCACCGTCGACGCCGGGACCAGCGAGGGGCCGGACGCGGACGGCGAGCGCGTGTGGGAGCTGCTGCGCTCGGCGCGCGAGGGCGACCTGCTCGTCGTCCGGCTGCCCGCCGACGGCGGCTGGACCTCGGGACGGCTGGGGGCGATGATCGGCTCGTTCGGCCGCCAGGTCGGCGGGTCGCTCGCCGCCGCCGTGGTGCTGATCGTGGACTTCGGGTGGAGCGCCCTGGGCGGGTCCGCCGGTCCGGTCCGGCAGCTCGCCGTGGCCGGGGAGCCGAAGGTGGCCGCGGCGACGCTGACCCTGACGCTGCGGCTGGACGAGGCGGTGCCGGGCCCGGCCCGGACGCTGACCGACGTCATCGCCGAGGGGCTGGCCACCCGGGCCGCCGACCTCGACGGGGACGGCGCGGTCAGCGTCGGGGACCTGCACGCCTACGCGCTCGCCCGCTACGCGGCGGTCTCGGCCGCCCGTACCCCGATCCTGATCGCCTACGGGGACGTCGCCGGCGTCCCGCTGACCCCGGTGCGGGACACCTCGGCCGAGCCGCACGCCGCCTTCGCCGTCGCCCTGGCCCGGCTCGGCGAGCCCGTCCCGCCCACGGCCGGGACGGAGATCGTGCGAAGGGTCTACGAGCTGCACCTGAGCGAGCCCGCCAGGGAGATGCTGCGCAGGGCGGCCCTGCTCGACGAGGACGAGCCGATCGACGAGATCCTCGGGGACGCCGGCGAGCTGCGGCAGTGGGGCCTGCTGGGCGAGACGACCACGTTCGCCCATCCGGACGTGCGGGCCTTCGGCCACTCGCGGCTGTCGGCGGCCGAGCGGGCGCAGACCTCGGCGCTGCTGCGCCGTCGCCGCGCCGGGATGCGGACCGTACGGCCCCGGGCCAGGCTCACCGCGGACCGGTGGACCACCGAGGACCAGCTCGGGCACCGGGTCTACGCCGAGGCCATCGCCGCGTTCGTCCGCCACCCCGAGACCCGGCCGCCGCTCACCATCGGCCTCAAGGGGCCGTGGGGCACCGGCAAGACCTCGCTGATGCGGATGATCCAGGACGTCCTGGACCCGGGAGCCGCCGGGGACGCGGCCGTCCCGATCCACCTGCCGGGCACCCGCGCGGAACGGACGCTGACCAATGCCGAGGTGCTGGCCAGGGCGGGGCGCCGGGGCCGGGAGAGCGCCGGGCAGGCCGAGCCGGACCCGCTCCCGCTGCGGCCTGCGGACTGGCGGCCCACGGTCTGGTTCAACCCGTGGATGTACCAGAGCGGCGAGCAGGTCTGGGCCGGGCTGGCACACGAGATCATCAGCCAGGTCACCCGGCGGCTGCCCCGCGCCGAACGGGAGCGGTTCTGGCTGGAGCTGAACCTGTCCAGGATCGACCGGGAGGCGGTCCGCAGGCGCGCCTACCGGCTGGCGATGACCCGCCTGGCGCCGGTGGCCCTCGGCCTGGTGGCCACGCTCGTGGTCACCGGGGCGCTGATGGCGGCCACCGCGCTGCTGCCCGCCTTCGGCGTGCTGCTGGGCAACGCCGCCGCCGCCGTGGGCGCGACGGGCTCCGCGGTGGTGGTGGGGGTGGGCGCGCTGCGGCTGGCGCGGTTCTTCGGCGAGGCCGCGGACAACGCCTTCCGCGGCCTGGTCACCCAGCCGGACCTGCTGGGCTCCGGCGGCCTGGCCGACGGGGCGGTCCCGGACGCCGTGACCGTGCCGGGGTACCGCTCCAGGACCGGCTTCCTGCACCTGGTCCAGACCGACATGCGGCAGGTCCTCGACCTGGTCGCCACCGAGGGGCGCCCGCTGGTGGTCTTCGTGGACGACCTGGACCGCTGCTCGCCGGGAACGGTGGCGCAGGTGATCGAGGCGATCAACCTCTTCCTCGCCGGGGAGTTCCCCAACTGCGTCTTCGTCCTGGCCATGGAGCCGGAGGTGGTCGTCGCGCACATCGAGGCCGCCTACCCCGAGCTGGCCGGGACCCTGCCCGGTGGCGGCCGGGCCGGGCTGGGCTGGCGGTTCCTGGAGAAGATCGTGCAGCTGCCGCTGAGCGTGCCGCTGCTGGACGACGCCGACCGGCTGCCCGCCTTCGTGCGGGCACTGCTGGGCGTGCCCGATGTCACACCGAATCCGGCCGGACCGTGTCCGGCGGGTCCCCCAGCCGCCCTGGAACGGCTCGACCCGCCACCGGATCCGGCCGGACCGCGTTCACGCGGTCCCCTGTCTCCCGCACGGCCCTTCCCGGACGACGCGGCCGGACCGGGTTCGCCCGGCGCCGGCGCGCCGGCGGGAACGGCCGTGCCGGGGCGGCGGGCACCGGTGTGGGCACCGGGAACGTGGGCCTCGGCGAACGTGCCGGGGTCGCGGACGTCGATGGAGACGCTGGGGGCACGGGCGCCGATGAAGGAGGCGGCACCGCGGACCGCGGTGGACGTGCCGCCCGTGCCCGGCCCGTGGGCGAGCGACCCGCCCGACCCGGTCCAGGTGAGCCGGCTGCAGGACGCCATCTGGGCGCTGCGGCCGACCACGACCACCATCGACGAGGCCGCCCGGCTGGCGCAGGACGCGCTCGGCATCGAGTGCTCCGACGCGGTCGGCGGCCTCTGCGCGGCCACCCGCGAGGCCGCCGACCGGGTCTTCGACGACCTCTACAGCGACGAGAACGCCTACCGGGCCATCGAGTTCGTTCTGCCGGCCCTGACGTTCTTCAACCCGCGCGAGATCAAGCGGTACGTCAACGTCTTCCGTTTCTACTCGTTCCTGACCTACCGCCGCGCCCTCGCCGGAGCGGCCCCGGCCTCGGACGGCGAGGTCGCCAAGCTCGCGGCACTGGCCGTGCAGTGGCCGCACCTGCTGACGCTGCTGGTCAGGGAGATCGACGGGGTGAGCGTGCTGCGGCGGCTGGAAGGGGCCGCGGGCGACGCCGAGAGCTGGCGGCGCACCCTGCGCGACACCGGCCTGACCACCCCCGACCTTCCCGGACTCGCCCACCTGGACTCGCTGCGGGACCTGCTCTCCCGCCCCCATCCCATCGCCGAGCTGGCCCGCTACCTGCTGTGACCCTCCCGCTGGAGGGAGGGCCCGCCCCAGTCCCACAGCGCCTGCAGCACGGGGCCGAGGCGGCGGCCCCGCTCGGTGAGGGTGTAGCGGACCCGGGGCGGCCACCCCGGCATCCGGTGGCGGTCGAGCACGCCGGCCCCGGTCAGGTGTGCCAGCCGGTCGGACAGCACCTTGTCCGACAGGCCGGGAAGGGCCCGGCGCAGCTCGCTGAACGTGTGGTCGTCCCGCAGGAACTCCCGGACGACCAGGGTCGTCCAGCGGCCGTGCAGGGCCGCGAGGGTGATCTCCACCGGGCAGGACGGGGTGGGCTCGGTGACGTCCGCGCGCGGGTCGTCGGGCAGGCCGGGCCGGACCGGGGCCGGGTGGCCGACCGTTTGGTGAGTCACGAGGGCGCCTCCTAGCGTTGCCGCGTTCCCCCGATTCCTACCTCCTACCGGGAAGGACGTGCGTGATGCGACGACTCGCCGAGATCCCCCAGGACGTTCCGGCGGTGTTCGCCGAGCGTTTCAACAGCGGTGACCCCGAGGCGCTGGCGGAGATCTACGAGGACGGCGCGGTGTTCGTCGCCGAACCGGGCTCGCCGCTGACCGGCCGGGAGGCGTACGAGGCCAACGCCGCCTTCATGGCCCTCGGCCTCCCGATCACGGTGCGGCCGCGCCAGGTCTACAGCACCGGCGACCTCGCCCTGCTGATCGTCGACTGGGTCATCGAGGGCAACGGCCCCAACGGCGCGCCCGTGCACATCGAGGGCACCGCCACCGACGTCGCCCGGCGCGGGCCGGACGGACGCTGGCGGTACGCCATCGACAACGTGTTCGGCGTACGGGCGACGGCCGGGTGAACCCGGGCCTTCCGCCCCGCCGGGATCGTCCTGCCCACGGGTGAAGGATCCCGGCGGTGACGGGAGGCACCGTGCCCGGTGCGGAGGGCGCCCCGGCCCGCGGGGACGGGGCGCCCGGCAGACGACCTAGCGCTGGGCCTCGATCATCCAGTGGTACTTCTCCAGGTCCTGGGTGATCTCGATGAGCAGGTCCTGGGTCATCGGGTCGGCCTTCTCGGTGGCGGTGACGCGTTCGCGCATCCGGCGGACGATGGAGCCGAGGATGTCCGTCATCGCGGCGACGACCTTGCCGTCGTTGAGGTAACCCGGCTCCAGCTGCGGCACCTCGGTGCTCTTCGCGAGCGTGGAACCCCGGCCGTCGGGGTTGCACCCCATGGCCACCGCTCGCTCGGCGACGGTGTCCGCGTGCTTCCTGGCAGCCGAGACGATCTTGTCGAGCTGCAGGTGCAGTGAGCGGAAGTTGTGACCGATCACGTTCCAGTGGGCCTGCTTGGTCAGCAGTGACAGGTCGAGCAGGTCGACGAGCGAGCCCTGGAGCGCGGTGGCGATGACCTTCTTGTCTTCCGGATTGAGCGGGCTGGTGATCGCGGACATAGAGCGTCCCCCCTGTTTTCGCCTTAATCTCCGGTTTCGTACTGAATGTCCGTACCCACACATCCGGCTTCTTATGTTGACACTGTCATGATTACAGTGTCACTATCTCCGTATGGAATGGACCATCGGTGAACTGGCCGAGCAGGCGTCGGCGGCGCTGGCCCCCACCGCCCGGCCCAACGGGCGGGTCAGGGACGTGCCCAACGAGCGCGTGATCCGGTGGTACTCCACGATCGGCCTCCTCGACCCGCCCTCGGCCCGCCGGGGACGGGTGGCCGTGTACGGCAGGCGGCACCTGCTCCAGCTGATCGCCGTCAAGCGGCGCCAGGCCGACGGGCGGAGCATCGCCGAGATCCAGGTCGAGCTGGCCGGGGCCACCGACCGGACCCTGGAGGCCATCGCCCGCCTCCCCGAGGCGCCACCGGAGCACAGACCCGAGCGGGCACCGGGCCGGGGAACCGGCCGGGGACCGGTTCCGGACCAGGGGCCGGCGCCGGAGCGGGGACCGGCTCCGGACGACGGGTCGAACCACGAGCCGGACCGGGGATCGGCCCGGCGGGGACACGCGGCCGGGGCCCCCTCCCCCGCGACGGCACGGCCGCGCTTCTGGACCGGCGCCCTGGCGTCGGCCCCCTCCCGGCCGGCGCCCGCCCCGGCCGCACGACCCGTTCCCCCGGCCCCTCCCACCGCCTTGGGCGCGCCGGAGATGCCACCCGCGCCACCCGCGCCTCCCCCGCCGTACACCCGTCCCGCCCTCCCCGCCGTCCCGGCGGCCGTGGCCGTACACGGTGTACGGCTGGCGGACGGCGTGACGCTGCTGCTCGACGGCGGGCAGGGTGGCGGGCGCGCCCCGTCGCCCGACGAACTCGCCGAGATCGCCGCCGCCTCGCGGGAGCTCCTGTCGCTCCTGCGCGAACGCGGCCTCACACCTCCGGAAGGACCGCACCCATGACCGTTTCCATCACCACTCTGCGACCGGAGGAGTGCCTGCCCGTCCCGGACGCCGGGCTGGGGGCGCTGACCACCGAACGCGGCAACCTGCCGCTGGAGAGCGTGGACGTGACCGCCGCCGTGTCCGGCCTGACGGCCGGGGTCGAGGTGGTCCAGGGGTTCCGCAACCCCTACGACGTGGCCCTGGAGGCGACCTACGTCTTCCCGCTGCCCGACCGGGCCGCCGTGACCGCGTTCCGGATGGAGGCCGACGGCCGGGTCGTCGAGGGCGTGCTGAAGGAGCGCGGCCAGGCCAGGGCCGACTACGACCAGGCGATCTCCCAGGGCAGGCGGGCCGCGATCGCCGAGGAGGACCGGCCGGACGTCTTCACCATCAGGGTCGGCAACATCGTGCCGGGCGAGCGGGTCACCGTGCACCTGACGCTGGACCAGCCGCTCCCGTACGAGGACGGCGCGGCCACCTTCCGGTTCCCGCTGGTCGTGGCCCCGCGCTACATCCCCGGCACCCCGCTGGACGGCGAGCCGGCCGGTGACGGCTGGGCCCCGGACACCGACGCGGTCCCGGACGCCTCCCGGATCACCCCGCCGGTGCTGCTGCCGGGCTTTCCCGACCCGGTCCGGCTCTCGCTGGCCGTCTCCGTCGACCCGGCCGGCCTGGAACTGCGCGAGATGCGCTCCAGCCTGCACGTGGTCCGCGAGGAGGGCGGCACCGTACGCCTCCAGCCGGGCGAGCGCCTGGACCGCGACTTCATCCTGCGGCTGGCCTTCGACGCCTCCACCTCGCTCGCCCTCGCCCCCGACGCCCGTCCCGGCGACGGCTCCCGGACCGGCGCTGGGACCGGGACCGGCTCAGGGAACGGCTCAGGGAACGGCTCAGGGAACGGCGGGACCGATGAGGCCGGGGGCACGTTCACGCTGACCGTCGTCCCCGGCGCCGAGTCCGCCGGGGGCGAGATCCGGAGCAAGGACGTGGTGCTGGTCCTCGACCGCTCGGGCAGCATGACCGGCTGGAAGATGGTGGCCGCCCGGCGCGCCGCCGCCCGCATCGTCGACACGCTCACCTCGCGCGACCGGTTCGCGGTGCTCTCCTTCGACACCGAGGTGGAGCACCCCGACGGGCTCGGCGAGGGCCTGTCGGTTGCGTCCGACCGCAACCGCTACCGTGCCGTAGAGCACCTGGCCAGGCTGGAGGCGCGCGGCGGCACCGAGATGCTGACCCCGCTGGAGCGGGCCGTCACGCTGCTCGGCGACTCGGCCGGGGACCGGGTGCTGGTGCTCGTCACCGACGGCCAGGTCGGCAACGAGGACCAGATCCTGGAGCGGATCGGCCGTCGGCTCACCGGGGTGCGGGTGCACACGGTCGGCATCGACCAGGCGGTCAACGCCGGTTTCCTGGGCAGGCTGGCCGGGCTGGGAGGCGGCCGGTGCGAGCTGGTCGAGTCCGAGGACCGGCTGGACGAGGCCATGGAGCACATCCACCGCCGGATCGGCGCGCCCCTGGTGACCGACCTGTCCCTCAAGGCCGACGGGCTCGACCTGGTCACCGAGACCGTCAGTCACCTCGGTTCGATCTATCCGGGCGTCCCGCTCACCGTGTTCGGCCGCTACCGCGGCACGGCGGCCGGGACGATCACCGTGAAAGGGCTGGACGCGGCGGGCCGTCCGTGGGAGCGCCGGGTCGGCGCGACGACGGTGGACGCCCCGGCGATGCGCTCGATCTGGGCGCGGGCCCGGCTGCGGATCCTGGAGGACCGGTACGCGGCCGGTGACCGGTCGCTGGAGGCCGAGATCGTCGAGACCTCGCTCAGGTACGGGGTGCTCTGCCGGTTCACCGCCTTCGTCGCGGTCGACAGCCAGGTGGTCGCCGAGGGCGGCCCCGGGCACCGGGTGATCCAGCCGGTGGAGCTGCCCGGTGGCTGGGCGAGCCCGGCCCCGTCGGCACCGATGATGCCCATGATGCTGTCCACGGCGGCCTACACGGGCGCGGCCCCGCCCTCGCCGGCCCCGATGGGCCCGCCCGGGATGGCCGCCCCCGGCTCCCCTCCGGCGTTCGGGGCCAGCCGGCCCATGGCCGGTATGCCACAGGAGGCGGCGGCGGGCGGTTTCGACGACCGCGCGCGGATGCTGCCCCGTTCCGCCCCGAAGGCGGCGGCCCCCCGGCGGAGCGGTGCGGTGCAGGAGCCGCCGAGGGAGCAGCTCGCCCAGGAGCTGAAGCTGCTGCGCGCCGCGGAGTCCCTGCCCGACGCCGAACGGCTGCGCGTCCTGGAGGACCTGGGCAGCCGGCTCGCGGCCCTGGCCGTCTACCTGGGCGGCCACCCGGAGCTGACCGCCCTGGCCGAGGACCTGCAGGCGGGCGGTGACCTGGACGCGCTCTGGCGCCGGGCCGTGGAGGGTCTGGAGGCGCTCACCGGCCCCGCCAGGCGCCGGCCGTTCTGGAAGCGCTGACTCTCGTCCCCGGGGCCGGGAACCCTGGCGTGAACCCGGGTGCGAGAACCCGGGTGTGAACCCGGGCCCGTTCCCGGACCCCGCGAACGGGTCCGGGAACGGGACGGGTCCGGAGACGGGGCCAGGAACGGGAACGGCTCCGGAGACGGGGCCAGGAACGGCCCCGGGGACGGGCCACGAGCCCCCGGCGTCCGCGACAGGAGGACCTCCGGCACCGGATCGTGGCCGCGACCGGGGCGGGAAGGCGGGAAAAGGGGGCTTTCAGGCCAGGCCGCTCCACATAAGGTGGCGGGATGGTGATTCTGGACGGCGGCCTGGCCACGCACCTGGAGGAGCTGGGCGCGGACCTGCGAGACGACCTGTGGTCGGCGAGACTCCTGCTGGAGAACCCCTCCGTGATCCGGCAGGCGCATCTCGACTACTTCGCTGCGGGCGCCGAGGTGGCGATAACCGCGAGCTACCAGGCGAGCATTCCGGCCTTCATGCGCCGGGGGCTGAACGCCGCCGAGGCCGAGGATCTGATCATGTTGTCCGTGCACCTGGCCGCCCAGGCCAGGGACGCCCACGGCTCCGGCACGGTGGCCGCCAGCGTCGGCCCGTACGGCGCCTACCTGGCGAACGGCGCCGAGTACACCGGCGACTACGACCTCGACGAGGACGGCCTGACCGACTGGCACCGCGACCGCTGGCAGATCCTGGCCGACAGCGAGGCCGACCTGCTGGCCTGCGAGACCATCCCGTCCTACGCCGAGGCCAGGGCGCTGCGGCGGCTGCTCGCCGAGACGCCGGAGATGCGGGCGTGGGTGAGCTTCTCCTGTCGCGACGGCGAGCACATCAACGACGGCACCCCGCTCAGGACGGCGGCCGCGCTCTTCGCGGGCAACCCCCAGGTGATCGCGATCGGGGTCAACTGCACGGCACCGCGCCACGTGCTCAGTCTGATCTCACAGGTCAAGGGGAAGCCCAGCATGGCCTACCCCAACTCGGGCGAGGTCTGGGACTCGGAGAACCGGCGCTGGCTGGGGCTGGCCGACCCGGTGGAGTTCGGCGAGGCCGCGGCCCGCTGGAACGCCGAGGGGGCGGCCTTCGTGGGCGGCTGCTGCCGTACCACCCCGGAGCACATCCGCCAGATCCGCGCCCACCTCACCTGATCACCCGCTGCCCTCAGGAAGCACGGCCGGTCCGGCGCGCGGTCCACCGGGGCCCCGGCGACGGCCCCCGCGAAACCGCGGGACCGCGCCACCGGCACCCCGGGGTCCCGGGACCTCACCTGGTTGGCCAGCCGAACCTCTCCGCGGGCGGTACCTCGGCCCCCGGGCGCGGCTCGTGGCGTTCCAGCGGCTGGCCGCGCCGGATCAGGGCGCGCAGGTCGGCCAGGGTGCCGGAGACGGCCCCGTCGGCCCTGGCCTGGACGAGGACGTTGCCGATCGAGGTGGCCTCGACCGGGCCGGCGACCACGGGAAGGCCGCAGGCGTCGGCGGTGAGCCGGCAGAGCAGGGCGTTGCGCGAGCCTCCGCCGACGATGTGCACGGTGTCCACCGCCTGCCCGGTGAGCCGCCGGGCGTCCTGGATCGCGGCCCGGTGGGCCAGGGCCAGGGAGTCGACCACGCAGCGGACCGTCCGCGCCCGGGTGTCCGGGACGGGCTGGCCGGTACGGCGGCAGAAGTCGGCGATGCGCGCGGGCATGTCGCCGGGAGCGTGGAAGACCGGGTCGTCGGCGTCCACCGCGGACCGGAACGGCTCCTCGCGCGCGGCCGCCTCCAGCAGCGCCTCCAGGTCCACGCGCCCGCCCGGTCCGGCGCCCCGCCCGGCACCGGACGCTCCCGGTACGTCCGCGCCGGACGCGTCCGCCGGGTCATGGCCGGCGGCCGAGTCGTCCGCGAGGCCGTCCCCGGCCACCGACCAGGTGCGGAGGCACTCCTGCAGGAGCCACAGGCCGGTGACGTTGCGCAGGTAGCGCACGGTGCCGTCGATGCCCGCCTCGTTGGTGAAGTTGGCCCGCCGCCCCTCCTCGCTGATCATGGGCTGGTCCAGCTCGACGCCGACCAGCGACCAGGTGCCGCAGGAGATGTAGGCGAACCGCTCGTCCGCCGCCGGGACCCCGGCCACCGCGGAGGCGGTGTCGTGGGAGCCGACCGCGATGACCCGGGTGGCCGCCGGCAGCCCGACCTCGGCCGCGACCTCGGGAAGCAGCGGGCCGATCACCTCTCCGGGACGCCGGATCGGCGGCAGGATCCCGGCCGCGGGGCCGAGGCCGCCGGCCAGCACCGGGTCCCACTCGCGGGTCCTGGCGTCGAGCAGCTGGGTGGTGGAGGCGTTGGTCAGCTCCGCGCCGATCCGGCCGGTCAGCCAGTACGCGATCAGGTCGGGGATGAGCAGCAGCGTCGCGGCCGAGGCCAGCCGGGGCTCGGCGGCGAGCTGGTGGATCGTGTTGAACGGCTGGCGGGCGATGCCGGTGCGGGCGTAGAGCTCCTCGAAGGGGACGTCGCTCGTCCGGTGCTCGGTGCGCGCGTCGCGGTAGTGCACCGGGTTGCCGAGCAGCGCGCCGCGCTCGTCCAGCAGCCCGTAGTCGACGGCCCAGGAGTCGATCCCGATGCCGTCCACCGGACCGGCCGCGCGCAGGCCGTCCAGCACGCCCCGGTGGATCCGCAGGATGTCCCAGTACAGGGTGCCGCCGGCCCGGACGGGCACGTTCGCGAAACGGTGCACCTCGCGCAGGTCGAGGGTGTCGGGCCCGATCTCGGCGACCACCACCCGGCCGCTCGACGCGCCGAGGTCGACCGCGGCGTACCGCCGGGTCCCCGGTGCCGACTGCATGCAGGCTCCTCTCGGGGGACGTCCGCCGCGCCCGACCGGCGGGGCGACGGGACGGAAGGGATCGGCGGGGGTCAGCGCAGGAACGCGGCCGCGACGCCCGCGTCGACCGGGACGTGCAGGCCCGTGGTCTGGGTGAGCTGGGTGAGCTGGAAGACCGCCCCGGCCACGTGCTCGGGCAGCACCTCGCGCTTGAGCAGGGTGCGCTGCGCGTAGAACTCGCCCAGCTTCTCCTCCTCCACCCCGTAGACCGCCGCCCGGTTGGCGCCCCAGCCGGAGGCGAAGATGCCCGAGCCGCGCACCACCCCGTCGGGGTTGACGCCGTTGACCCGGATGCCGTGCCCGCCCAGCTCGGCCGCGAGCAGCCGTACCTGGTGGGCCTGGTCGGCCTTGGCCGCGCCGTAGGCCACGTTGTTGGGCCCGGCGAACACCGCGTTCTTCGAGGAGATGTAGACGATCTCCCCGCCCATCCCCTGGGCGATCATGACGCGGGCGCTCTCCCGGGAGACCAGGAACGAGCCCCTGGCCATCACGTCGTGCTGCAGGTCCCAGTCGGCCACCGTGGTCTCCAGCAGCGAGCGCGAGAGCGAGAGCCCGGCGTTGTTGACCACCAGGTCCACGCCGCCGAACGCCAGCACGGCCTCCCGGAGGGCGGCGCGCACCTGCTCCTCGTCGGTGACGTCCACCCGGACCGCGACCGCGACGTCCTCGGGCCGGTACGCCCCGGCGCCCAGCTCCCCGGCCACCGTGCGGGCGGCGTCCAGGTCGCGGTCGGCCACCACCACGCAGGCCCCCTCGGCGGCCAGCCTGCGCGCGGTCGCCGCGCCGATGCCGGACCCGCCGCCGGTCACCAGCGCGACCCGGGTGGCCAGCGGCCGGGGCGGGGGCATCCGGCGCAGCTTGGCCTCCTCCAGCTCCCAGTACTCGATCCGGAACTTCTCGCTCTCCTCGATCGGCGCGTACGAGGAGATCGCCTCGGCGCCGCGCATCACGTTGATCGCGTTGACGTAGAACTCCCCGGCCACCCGCGCGGTCTGCTTGTCCCTGCCGAAGGAGAACATGCCGACCCCGGGCACGAGCACGATCGCCGGGTCGGCCCCGCGCATCGCGGGCGAGCCCTCCGTGGCGTGGCGCCGGTAGTAGGCCGCGTACTCCTCGCGATAGGCGGCGTGCAGCTCCCGCAGCCGGGCGACCACGTCCTCCAGGGGCGCTCCGGCGGGCAGGTCCACCACCAACGGGGCCACCTTGGTGCGCAGGAAGTGGTCGGGGCAGGAGGTGCCCAGCGCCGCCAGCGCGGGGTGGCGTTCGCGCGACAGGAAGTCCAGCACCTCGTCGGTGGCGGTGTGGTGGCCGACCTGCGGGGCGTCGGTCGAGGCCAGGCCGCGGACCACCGGCAGCAGCGCCGCCGCCCGCTCGGCCCGCACCGCCGCCTCCAGCGGCTCGTACCCTTCGAGCACCGGCCCGAACGGCTCGGCGCGGCCGTGCTCGGCGATGTACGCCTCCGCGGTACGGATGATCTCCAGTGAGCTGGCCTCGCACTCGGCCGAGGTGTCGCCCCAGGCGGTGATGCCGTGCCCGCCCAGGATGCAGCCGATCGCCGCGGGGTTGCCGGCCTTGATGGCCGCGATGTCCAGGCCGAGCTGGAAGCCGGGACGCCGCCAGGGCACCCACACGACCCGCTCGCCGAAGATCCGCGCGGTCAGGTCCTCGCCGTCGGCCGCGGTGGCGATCGCGATGCCCGCGTCGGGGTGCAGGTGGTCCACGTGCGCGGCGTCCACCAGGCCGTGCATCGCGGTGTCGATCGACGGGGCCGCGCCCCCGGGGCCGAAGGCGCAGAAGCCGAAGGCCGCGACCATCTCGTCCTCGCGCTCGACCCCCGGGTACACCCCGGTCAGTGCCCGCAGCCGGTCCAGCCGGAGCACCGCCAGGCCCCGCTCGGTCAGCGTGCCCAGGTCTCCCCCGGAGCCCTTCACCCACATGACCTCGGCGGGCTCCCCGGTCACCGGGTCGGTCACCGCCCCCTTGGCCGAGGTGTTCCCGCCCGCGAAGTTCGTGTTCCGCGGGTCGGCTCCCAGCGTGTGCGACCGCTGCAGGAGCTCCTCAACCGGCGACGTCATGGCCTCTCCCCACTCGTGTGCCCACCGCCCGCCCGGCCGCGTGCCGGAACGCGGGTACACCGCTGCGCGCATGGTTTAAAAACGTTTTAATAGTGATGACGAAGCTACGCGGCAGGTCCGGCACTGTCAACGCCGACCCACAGGATTACTGAATTGATACGTTTTTACCATTGGTGCCCGCGCTGACAAGGGCGGGGGCCGCGCCCTACCGTGGTCACCGGCCGACCACCGTCCGGCCACCGGCCGGCCGGTCCACCGCCGGCCACCGCGCGCCGTTCCGATCCCGGGGAGATGCCTTGTTCGTCGACATGCCGCTGGACCAGCTCAGGCAGTACCGGCCCGAGCGCCGGGAACCGGACGGGTTCGACGCCTTCTGGGCCGCGACGCTGGCCGAGACCCGCGAGCACGACCTGAACGCCGTCTTCACCGAGATCGAGACGGACCTGTCCCTGGTGCGCTGCTTCGACGTCCGCTACGCGGGGTTCGGCGGGCACGAGATCAGGGGCTGGCTGCTGGTGCCCGCCTCGGCCACCGGGCCGCTGCCGTGCGTGGTGCAGTACATCGGCTACAACGGCGGGCGCGGCCTGCCGCACGACTGGCTCACCTGGCCCGTGGCCGGATGGGCGATCCTGGTCATGGACTCCCGCGGGCAGGGCGGCGGCTGGCGGACCGGCGACACCCCCGACCCGGTGGGCGGCACCGGGCCGCAGGTCGGCGGCAAGCTCACCCAGGGCGTCCTCTCCCCCGGCGACTACTACTACCGGCGCCTGTACACCGACGGGGTCCGGGCGGTCGAGGCCGCCCGCGCGCACCCGCTGGTGGACGCCTCCCGCGTCGTGGTCTCCGGCGGCAGCCAGGGCGGCGCCCTGGCCATGGCGGTGAGCGCGCTGGTCGGCGACCTGATGTTCGCCTTCATCGACGTGCCGTTCATGTCGCACATCCGGCACGCCGCCGAGATCACCGACGAGGACCCGTACGGCGAGCTCGGCAGGTTCCTCAAGAGCCACCGTCACCGGGTCGAGGAGGTCTTCGCCACCCTCGACCACTTCGACGGCGTGAACTTCGCGGCCCGCAACACCACCCCCGCGCTCTTCTCGGTCGGCCTGCGCGACGGCGTCACCCCCGCGTCCACGGTCTTCGCCGCCTACAACCACTACGCCGGGCCCAAGGACATCCGGGTGTGGGCCTTCAACGGCCACGAGGGAGGCGAGTCCGAGCAGGTCGCCGAGCACCTCCGGACCGCCAGGAAGCTCCTGGCGGGCTGAGCACCCCCGCCCCGGCCGGTCCCCACCCGGTCGGCGGCCCGGTCCGGCTCCGTTACGGTCCCGGGCCGGTCCGTCGACCGTCACGGGGAACGGGACTCCCCCATACCATAAAAACGTTTTACAGAAAAGAGGCGGACAGGTCTGGAATACCGTCTTTACTGGCGTCGACAACGTTGTTACGTTTTAATGATTGCTCATGAGTTCGGTGAGCATCAAGGAAGTCGCGGCGCGGGCCGGAGTGTCCCCCGGGACCGTCTCCAACGTGCTCAACCGCCCGGAGAAGGTGGCCGCCGCCACCCGGGAACGGGTCGAGGAGGCCATCCGCGAGCTCGGCTTCGTCCGGCACGGTTCGGCCTCCAGCCTGCGCGCAGGGCACAGCCGCACCGTCGGCCTGTCGGTCATCGACATCGGCAACCCGTTCTTCACCGACGTGGCCGCGGGCGTCGAGGAGGTCGCCAGCGAGCGCGGGTACGCGGTGATCCTGGGCAACTCCTCGGGCGACCGCCTCAAGGAGGAGCGCAACCTGCTGGTCTTCGCCGAGCAGCGGGTCCGCGGGGTGCTCATCACCCCCTCCGGCCCGGACCTCACCAGGCTCGGGCAGCTCAAGGAGCGCGGGATCAACGTGGTCCTGGTGGACCACCCGGCCGAGCGCGCCGACCAGTGCTCGGTGGCGGTCAACGACGTCGTCGGCGGCTCGATGGCGGTCGCCCACCTGCTGGAGGCGGACCCCGGCCGGATCGCCTACGTCACCGGCCCCCTCGCCATCCGCCAGTGCGCCGACCGCCTGATCGGCGCCGGGCAGGCGCTGGCCGCCGCGGGCCGCGACCCCGCGCGGGCGCTGGAGGAGATCGAGATGAGCGCGATGAACGCCCGGTCGGGCCAGCAGGCGGCGGAGAAGCTGATCGCCGAGGGGCGGCTGCCCGACGCCGTGTTCTGCGCCAACGACCTGCTGGCCCTGGGCATGCTGCGCGGCCTGCTCCAGGCGGGGGTGCGGGTCCCCGAGGACGTCTCCCTCATCGGCTACGACGACATCGACTTCGCCTCGGCGTCGGCGGTGTCGCTCACCTCGATCCGGCAGCCGACCCACCGGCTCGGCCGGGTCGCCACCGAACTGCTGCTGGACGAGTGCGACAACCCCGCCTCCCACGCCCACCAGCAGATCATGTTCCAGCCCGAGCTGATCGTCCGCGAGTCCACCCGCTGACCTCGGGGCTTGCGTCGTACGGGACCCCCCGGCACGGGCCACGGAGCCCGGTCGGAACGGTCTCAGCCGCGCTTGCGGGCCTTCCTGACGGCCTCCCTGGCCGCCTCCTTGGCGGCCTCCCTGGCCTCGCGCCTCGCGGTCTCCCTGGCCTCCTTGGCCGCGCGGGCGGCCTCGGCCTTGGCGTCGGCGGCGTACTGGTCGACGTACTCCTGGCCGGAGAGCTCCATCAGCGCGTACATGATCTCGTCGGTGACGGCGCGCAGGACGAGGCGGTCCTCCTCCATCCCGTAGTAGCGGGAGAAGTCGAGCGGCTTGCCGAACTTCACCCCCGGGCGGTGGCCCAGCTTGGGCAGGACGCTGCCGGGGGGCATCATCTCGAAGGTGTTGACCATCGCCCACGGGATGACCGGCACCCGCGCCTCCAGGGCCATCCTGGCCACCCCGGTCTTGCCCTTGTAGAGGCGGCCGTCGTGAGAGCGGGTCCCCTCGGGGTAGATACCGAGCACCTGGCCCTCGGCGAGGATGCGCTTGCCCGTACGCAGCGCCGCCTCGCTGGCCTTCCCGCCGGAACGGTCGATCGGGACGGTACCGACACCGCTGAAGAAGGCCCTGCTCATCAGTCCCTTGACGCCGGAGCCGGTGAAGTAGTCGGACTTACCGAGGGAGATCACCTTGCGCTTGAGGAAGAGCGCGCCGAAGAAGTGGTCGGCGAACGAGAGGTGGTTCCCGGCGAGGATCACGGGACCCTCCCTCGGCACGTGGTCCACGCCCTCCGCCCACGGGCGGAAGATGAGATGGAGCAGGGGCCCGACGACGGCCTTCACCACCCAGTACAACACTCGACACTCCTTCGGTCGCAGGCGGGGACCTGGAGTTATCCTCCCACTTCCGATCGCAGCCACCTACCCCACCGAACCGCCCGAAACGGCCTCTCGCAAAACACGTCCCGGTCGTGCGACGATCGGGCGAACCTCACAAGGAGCCACGATGCCAGTCATGCCCGGTGCGGAGGCGTACCACCATGCGGGAGGACGGATCGGCGTCCTGCTCTGCCACGGATTCACCGGGTCCCCGCAGTCGCTGCGCCCCTGGGGCGAGTACCTGGCGGCGGCGGGCATGACGGTGGCCCTGCCGCGGCTGCCCGGACACGGCACGACCTGGCAGGAGATGAACCGCACCCGCTGGGAGGACTGGTACGCCGAGCTGGACAAGTCCCTGGCGGACCTGCGCGGACGCTGCGACGAGGTCTTCGTCATGGGGCTGTCCCTGGGAGGGTGCATGGCGCTGCGCCTGGCCGAGGTGCACGGGGACGGGATCAAGGGGGTGGTGGTCGTCAATCCCTCGGTGGTCAACGACGTGCCGCTGCTGTGGCTCTCTCCCGTGCTCAAGTTCGTCGTCAACTCGGTACCGGGCGTCGCCGGGGACATCAAGAAGGAGGGGGCGACCGAGCTCGGGTACACGCGCACCCCCGTCAAGGCCGCCGCCGGTCTGCTCCGGCTCTGGAGGCTGACCCGTTCGGAACTCGGCAAGGTCACGCAACCGGTCCTGATTTTTCATAGTCCGCAGGACCATGTTGTGAAACCGGCAAGTGTGCGTATTCTGCGGGAGAGGCTGACCGGAGGGAACCTGAATGTGGTGGAGCTCCCCGACAGCTATCACGTCGCGACCCTCGACAACGATGCGGATCGGATCTTTGCAGGGAGCCTGGAGTTCATCACGACGAACGCGTCTGTACCCTTGCAGAGAGACTGATCGTGAGCGGGGGATGGCGCGGTCTCCGGGAGAAAGTGATCGGCCGATGAACAACGGGCCCAGCTAAGTGACACCTCAAAGCGATGAGGACGAGGTCTGGCGTCAGATCGTCGCGTCCTTCAACGACACCGCCGAGCACGACTCGGCACATCAGCCGTGGCCGGACAGCGAGAACCTGCCGGCAGAGCCTCCGCGACGGGTGATCAGACAGTCGGACGAGGAAGACCTCCTGCGCGAGGACGACCCGGCCGACGGCTCTCCGGGCAGGGCGGGCGAGCCGGCCGGATCGGACGCGCCGGACGACCCCGGTGCCGACGATTCCGCCGGTGAGGACGAGGAGGGCCACTACGTGCCCCCGCCCCCTCCCCCGCTGCCCAAGACCGACGCCACCACCAAGATCGCTTGGCTGGCCCTGTTCGGCGGTCCCGCCTACCTGCTGCTCAGCGCCGCCCTCAGCTGGAACCTCAAGGGCTGGATGCTCTTCACCGCGGTCGCCGCGTTCATCGGCGGGTTCGTGGCCCTGGTGGTCCGCATGGGCGACGGGCCGCCCAACGACTCGGGCTGGGACGACGGCGCGGTCATCTGAGACCGGGCCGGTACGGCCGTCCGGGCGCGGGCCCGCGGGTCAGGACTTGGTGCGCTCCGGGTCGCCGAACCGTTCGATCACGTCGGTGTAGGTGCCGGAGCCGTCGACCACGTGACCGACGGTCCACACGGTGCGGGTGCCCGGCAGGTAGGCCACGGACTGGAGCCTGACCGTCCGGGGAGCGGCGCTCTCGGGACCGCGCAGCGCCTTGACCCGGTGCCCGTCGTAGCGGAGCAGGAACGGCTCCCGCGGACGCTCCAGGTCGACCCCGGACATCCAGAAGTGCCCCTTGCGGTCGCCCGTCACCCCGTACAGCCGGACGTCCCCCTCGGGAAGGGGCACCCGCGACCACTTCCTGCCGTTCCACGACAGGGCCAGCGGGACGGTCCCGCCCGTCTCCCGGGAGACCCCGCCCACCGCTAGGGCCCGCTTCGGCCCGTCGAGGTGGACGTCCCGCAGGTAGCCACCGGGGATGTCGGGGATCTTGGACGGCTTCCATCGTCCGCCGGACTGCCTCATGACGAGCGGCTCGCCCTCGGCGTCGCCCACCGCCCACCCGTCGCTCTTGCCCGACAGCGCCACCCCGTAGAGCGTCCCCCTGTCGGTGAGCCGGGTGAGCCTCCACTTCGAGGGGGTGCCGGTCACGATCAACGGCGTCCCGTCGCGCCGGCCGACGGCCACCACCCGCCCGGGGACGGCCGCCACCCCGCCCAGCCAGTCGCCCGCGTGCAGCCTGTCGGGGGTGACCCTGTCGAAGGTCCCCCCGTCGCCCTTCGCCACGTACGGCTGGCCGTCGTGCCCCTCGCCGACGGCCCACAGCTCGGTGGCCGAGGCCGCGGCGACGGAACGGAGCAGCCCGGCGCCGGTCGGGTCGTTGCGGATGCCGACCTCGTTCCAGGACGAGCCGTCCCAGTGGGTGATCGCCCCGCGGCTCTGCCAGATGTCCCAGACGCTCTGCTGGCCGACGGCCCACACGCTGGTGGACGAGACGCCCGCCACGTCCGAGAGGGAGCCGTCACTGCTCAGGCCCGCGCTGACCGGAGCCTGCCAGGCTTCGGCCTCGGGCGGGCTGACGGGATCGGCGTGTACCGGGAACGTGTGCGAGAACAGCAGGAGCAGGCCTCCCGCGCCGAGAACCAGCGCACGCCGCGGAAGGCGACGGGTCATGTTTCAAATGGTACGGCGCCCGTCCCCTTCCGTGTGCCGGTCTCGGCAGTTGACAGGCCCCGATCCGCGGGCACGTCCCGCCGCCTGCCGGGGAGGTCCCGCTCGCGCACCCCCGAGCTCCGGCGGAAACGCCCTGCTCCGGCGCCTCTCCCGGACTTCTCCGGGCTTCTCCGGGGCTTTCCGGGCGTGGCCGGGAGTGTCCGTCCGGGGCTTCTCCGAGCGTGGCCTGGACCTTCTCTCCGGAGCTTCCCGGGCGTGGCCGGGGCCTCCTGTCCAGGGCTTCCCGGGCGCGGCCGGAGTTCCTGTCCGGAGCCTTCCGGGCGTGGCAGGGGCCTCCTCAGGGAGTCCGGTCCGCCGGGCCTCCCTCGCCCGCCCCGGTGTCCGCCCGGCCCTTCTGCCCCGGCCCGGACGACGTGGCGTCACCGGCCTCGGGTCGCAGCGGGTCCAGCTCGGCGACCACCGGAAGGTGGTCGGTGGCGGCGGCCAGGTCGGCCGGGGCCGCGTCCACCACGCCGCAGGAGAGCACGGACAGGCCCTCCATCGCGAAGATCGCGTCGATCCGCTTGTGCGGGCCCTTGGCCGGGAACGTGAAGCCGTTCCCGCGGGGCGAGACCGGATAGCAGTCGGTCAGCCGCTCGGCCAGGTGGTCCCAGCTGGGCTGGCCGGACTGCTCGTTGATGTCCCCGGCCAGCACCGGGAGCGCGTCGAACCGGTCGGCCACCTCCTGCACGACGGCGACCGCCTCGGCCGCGTGCCGGCGACGGGCCTTCTCGTCGAGGTCCAGGTGGATGGAACCGACCGCGAGCCGCCGTCCCTCCGCTTCGACCACGGCGACGGCGACGGCGCGCCGCTCCAGCGGGAAGAAGGACTCCAGCAGGCGTCCCTCCCCGTGCAGCAGGCGCACCCGCGGTCCGGTCAGCACGGCGACCCCGCCCCGGCGGCGCCCGCAGGCCACGGTCAGCCCGCCGAAGGCCGCCAGCCGCCTGCGCTTGCGGCGCCACAGCAGGAAGCGGGGAGCCTCCTGCACACAGAGCACGTCGGCGTCGAGCGCGGAGACCACACGCTCCAGCGCCGCCAGATCGTCCTTCATGGAACGCACGTTGTAGCTGGCGATCCTCAGCACCACGGTCACCTCACCTCAGGACCCGCCGCGACCCCACGACCTCACGACGGGTACCCCCACGAGGCGCCCCTATACCCGCGAACGACGCGAACCTCGCGATTCCACCGGACATGCCCGCGTGCGTCGGCGGGCATGTCCGGCGGAGGTGGCGTCAGCGTCTGCGGGCCAGGTCCGCGGCGCCCACCAGGCCGGCCGAGGCGCCGAGCTCGGCGGGGCGGATGTCGGCCAGCGGCCGGTGCCCCCGGCCGCTCAGCTGGGTGGCGAAGGAGTCCCGGGCCTCGTCGATCCACAGGTCCGAGGCGCGCGAGACACCGCCGCCGAGGATGAAGCACCCCGGGTCGAGGACGGCCGCGAGGTCGGCCAGGCCCTGCCCGATCCACCGGCCGATCGAGGCGAACGCGGCCAGCGCGGCCGAATCCCCCTGCCTGGCGGCGTCGGTGATCTCCTGGCCCTCGATCTGGTCGGGGGTCCCGGCGATCTTCAGGAGCGTGGCGGCCCGGCCGGGATCGGCCTCGGCGATGATCCTGGCCTCGTTGACCAGGGCGCTGCCGCTGGCGTACTGCTCCCAGCAGCCGAGGTTGCCGCAGCC
The DNA here is from genome assembly GCF_055586505.1 of Streptosporangium sp. NPDC050148. Lineage (NCBI taxonomy): Bacteria > Bacillati > Actinomycetota > Actinomycetes > Streptosporangiales > Streptosporangiaceae > Streptosporangium > Streptosporangium sp. NPDC050148. The sequence goes on from NZ_JBVJIA010000031.1 coordinate 78,383, forward strand.
GCACGGACGTCCCTCGGGGACCACCTGCATGTGACCGAGCTCGGCGCCCATGCCCCAGCGGCCCCGGTAGAGCGAGCCCTCGAACACCAGGCCGCCGCCGATGCCGGTACCGACGGTCACGCACACCAGATGGGTCTCACCCCGGCCGGCACCGAACCTGGCCTCCCCCCACGCCATGGCGTTGGCGTCGTTCTCCACGACCACCGGCAGGCCGACCAGGTCGGAGACCTTCTTCTGCAGGGGCTCCTCGCGCCAGGCGAGGTTGGGGGCGAACCGGACGATGGACCGGGTCTCGTCGACGAACCCGGCGGCACCGAGACCGACGGCCTCGATCTCCCGGTCCTTGGCGAGCTCCAGGACCGCCTCACCGATCGTGTGAGCGACCTGGTCCGGGTTCTCTGCCGGGGTGGGCCGCAGCAGATGCGCGACGATCTGGCCGTCCTCGTCGACCACTCCCGCCGCGATCTTCGTACCGCCGATGTCCACGCCGATGGTCAGCGCCATTGTCCGTTCATCCTCTCCCCCTGGGCTCACCCCAGGTCGATGTGCTCCACGGGGGTTTCCTCGCGTTCGCGCTCCCGTGCCCGATCTCCGGACGCGGGCCTGCTGCCGATCCCGTCGACGGCCGACTTGAAGGCCGCGAACAGCTCGGTCCCGGCCTGCAGGAGGTGGTCGGTGACCGCCCCGCCGGACTCACGCTGCGCCGCCATCGCACGGCAGACCGGGCAGGCGCGGCAGATGTACTCCTCGTGATCGGAGACCGCCTCCTCCCACACGTCCCGCTCCCTGCCTCGGCCGCCCCCGGAGATGGCGCCGCCGATGCCGGTCATCGTGCCCTTGATCAGGTTCTTGCGCAGTTCCCTGGCCGCCTTCTGCTGCAGGGTCTCGAAGAGCTTGAACGCCTCCTCGGCCGCGGCGCCCAGCGGGTCCTTGCCGCCGTCCCCGGCGCGCTCCTCGGTGGCACGTTCGTTCCCGGCGTGCTCGCCCCCGGCCCCGCGGGCATGGACCCGGTCGGCACGATCGGCGCGGTCGGCGCGCACGCGCTCGTCCTCGTTCCGGTCGGCCCGCGTCGGCTCGGCCCGCGTCGACTCGGTACGGGCCGGCTCGTCGCGTCCGGCAGGCTCGTCCGAGCCTGGACGGTCGGAGCGCCGGCCGGGCCAGCTCCACGGGATCTGCGCGGCACGCTGCTCCTCGCGGCGGGCCCGCTCGGCGCGCTCGAACCACTCGGCGCGCGCGTCACGCCCGGCCCGCGCGGTCTCTCCGGCTTCCTCGTCCCGCGTGGCTCCCTCGGCCTGCGCGGACTCCTCGGCCTGCGCGTCCTGTTGGGCCTCCTCGGGCCGCCCGGCGCTGTCGGCCTGCCCTCCGGCGTCCTTCACGGCCCGTACGGACTGCCCGGTGCCCTCGGCGGCCTCGACGGTCCCGGGGCTCTCTGCGGCCTCGGTGCTCGTGTCCGGTCCGGTGGCCTTGGTCCGGCCCGTGCTCCTGGCCGTTCCGGAACCCTTGCCCCGCGCGGTGCTCTTCTTCGCCTGCTCGGTGCCGTCGGCCTGGCCCGCGTCCTTCCCGGCCCGCGCGGTCTTCCCGGTGCTCTCGGCCTTCCCGGCGCCCTCAGCGCTCTCGGCCGAGGCGGCGGCCTTGGCCCGCCCGCCGCTCTTGGCCGATCCGGAGCCCTTGCCCCGCCCTGTGCTCTTGGACTGCCCGGTGCTCTTGGACTGCGCTCTGCTCTTGGACTGCGCGGCCTCCTCGGCGGTGCCCTCGGTCCCCTCGGAACCGGCGTCCGGGGTCTTCCCGGCCGGTTCGGCACGCTCGCCCCGCTTGGCGCGCGGATTGGCGCGCGCAGTCTTCCCGGAGCCCTTCGTCCCCGGGGCCGTGTCGGCCCGGACGGCGGGTTCGGGCGTCTCCACCGTCTCCACCGCCTTAACCGGCGCCTCGGCTCCGGCCGTCCCGGCCTCCCGGGCGTCCGGAGTCGCGGGGGCGGCGGTCGTGCCCCGCTTCCTCGGCGCACGCGGCTTTGCGGGCTTACCAGGTGTAGGCGACGTAGGGGTCTTCTCTTCGTCATTCGTGTTATCGGTCATCAGGCCCTCCCGATTCGAACCGTACCCGGAGAAAGCCATCCCGGAGCGCGGCCTCCCGCACCGGCCTGCGGGCCAGTGCGGCGGGAAGGGCCAGGACGCGGCGGTAGGAACCGGCGTTGACGATCAGCTCGTCGCCCTTGCGCGACAGGTCGACGTCGTCCTTGTCCGCCAGCGGCAGGGCCAGGATCAGCTCGCCCTCGTCGGTGATCCGCAGCGGCGGGTCGACGGTGGGCGGGGCGAAGGGGTCGCTCTCGCCGTACATGGCCTCGGCCACGCCCGCGAGCGCGTCGAGGCCCACCGGCTCGGCCTCCAGGTACGGGACGATCCGCACGGGCAGCGGCGCGAAGGACTCCTCGACCTCGGTCAGGTGGCGGGCCTGGGCGTCCACCCATCGCCGCCGCCACGGGTCGGCGCCCTCGGAGGGGAAGACCCGGTTGGCGATCACCGCGTCCACCCGGTAGCCGTACAGGCTGAGGGAGGTGAGGGTACGGCGGGCCTCGGCCAGCACGACGGCCTCGGGGGTGAGCACCAGCCGGACGCTCGCACCGGGCCCGGTGAGCAGCTCGCGCACCTCCATCAGGCCCCGGTGAAGCCGTTCCCCGGCCCCGATCACGTGATCCTCGGGCACGCTGACCTGCGCCAGGCGGCGGACCAGCGGGGACAGGGTGCGCAGCAGCCGCCTGCCGACGGGCAGCAGCCGGTTCACGTGCCAGTCGAGGGCCTCGGGCAGGGCGAGCAGCCGCAGCGTCTCCGCGGTCGGGGCGCAGTCGATGACGATGACGTCCCACAGCCCGGTCCGCGCCTGCTCGCGCAGCTCCAGCAGCGCGATGACCTCCTCGGCGCCGGGCAGCACCGTGATCTCCTCGGCGGTCACCTCGTCGAGGCCGAGCTCCGCGAACAGGCCCCTGGCGTAGTCGCGCAGCTCGCCCCACTGGCGCTCCAGCGCCCGCTGGGTGTCGACCTGGTGCAGGGACAGGCCGGGCGCGATCTCGGTGGGCTCCCCGCCGACCCGCACGCCGAGGGCGTCGGCCAGCGAGTGGGCGGTGTCGGTTGAGACCACCAGCGTCTTGAGGCCGGACCGGGCCGCGAGGGTGGCCGTGGCCGCGGCGGCGGTCGTCTTGCCGACCCCGCCCTTGCCGGTGAAGAGCAGGATCCGGCTCACGGCGCCTCCCGCACCCGCGGCACCGGAGGGACCTGCCGGCCCGTCGCCGGTGACGCCGGAACCCGTCCCGGGCCCGTGACCGGCGGGACCGAACCGGTGACCGGCGGGACCGGGCCCGTCCCGGAGCCCGCCGCCGGTGCCGCGCCTGGCCCGGTCATGGGGTCTCGACGCGCTTCTTCAGCCCCTTCAGGGCGGTGTCGATGATGACCTTCTCGGCCTTCCGCTTGATCATGCCGATCATCGGGACCTTGAGGTCGACGGCGAGCTCGTAGGTCACCTCGGTGCCGCCGCCCACCTCGGCGAGGCGGTAGCTCCCGGTGAGCCCGGAGACCATCTTCCCGGCCTCGGCGATGATCCAGTCGACGGACTCGTCCCCGTGCCAGGTGTAGCGGAGGGTGTACTCGTCGTTTATCACGCCCGCGTCGAGGACGAAGCGGACCGTGGCCGGCCGTCCGTCCTCCCCCTCGGACAGGACCCTGGCGGCCTTCACCTGGCCCGCCCATTCGGGGTAGGAGGGGAAGTCGGCGATGACCGCCATGACGGTCGACCGGTCCGCGCCGATCGTGATGCTGGAGGTGGTGCGATCAGCCATGGGCCAACCGTACTGCCTCACGATCGTCCGCGTACGTCCCCGCGACGCCGGGCGCGCCTACCACTCCAGGACGAACGGCGTCCCGCGGCCGCGGAAGTGCCCGACGTTGAGGCACTCGGTCCTGCCGACGCGGACGCGGGAGGCGAGCGGCTGGTGCACGTGGCCGAAGAGGGCGTAGCGCGGCTGGGTCCGCCTGATCGCCTCCAGGGTGGCCTCGCTGCCCCGCTCGAAGCGCCGCGCCACCACGTCGTAGAGCAACTGGGGAACGGCCGGCGGGATGTGGCAGCAGAGCACGTCCACCTCGCCGACGGCCTCGACCTTGCGCGCGTACTCCTCGTCGTCGATCTCGTAGGGGGTGCGGTACCGCGTGCGCAGGCCGCCGCCGACGAAGCCGAAGCGCAGGCCGCCGATCTCCACGGTCTCGCCGTCGAGGACCCGGTGGCCCTCGCGGACGTACTCGGGCCACAGCAGCGGCAGGTCCACGTTGCCGTAGGTCATGTAGGCGGGCACCGGCATCGCGGCGAAGATCTCGTCGTACTGGCGGCGGACGGAGCGCTCGATGTGCTCGCGCGGGTCGCCCTCCAGCGACGCCCACAGCTCCGAGGACATCGCCCGTGCCTCGTCGAACCGTTTGGCCGTCCGCAGCCCGATGAACTCCGCGGCCCGCTCGGCCCCGAACAGCTCGGCGAAGATGCCCTTGGAGTGGTCCTGGTAATCGACGAACAGGATCAGGTCGCCCAGGCAGATCAGCGCGTCGGCGCCGTCCCCGGCGCGGGCCAGCGCGTCGGCTCTTCCGTGCACGTCGCTGACGACATGAACCCGCATGCCCGCCATCCTAACTACCGCCAAATACCGACACGCCTGGCGAACACCACCGTTCCGAGGCCGCGGTGCGGCCCCCGTCCGGGGGTCCGGGGGCTTGGTACGGTGAAATTCCTGTGATAACGCCTGGATGACGAATTTACCGGTGCGTAACTTATCGCGATAACTTCCAGGCAGCCCATCGATCCGTGCGTCCCCGGGAGTGATCCGTGCGCGAGTACAGCGTCCCCGTGCTGGTGGATGTCCCCTCCTCCGCCAACCTGACCGACACGGTGTTCCGTCGCGCCGAACAGGAGCCGGGCGCGGTCGTGCTGCGCCGCAAGCTCGGTGACGACTGGTCCGCCGTCACCGCCGGAGAGTTCCGCGACCAGGTCGCCGGGGTGGCCAAGGGCCTGATCGCGGCCGGTGTCGAGCCCGGCGACCGCGTCGCCCTGATGTCGCGCACCCGCTACGAGTGGACCGTCGTCGACTACGCGATCTGGTCCGCGGGCGCGGTCAGCGTGCCGATCTACGAGTCCTCCTCGGCCGACCAGGTCTCCTGGATCATCTCCGACAGCGGCGCGAAGGCCGTCTTCGTGGAGCTGGACGCGCACGAGGCGACCGTCCGCGAGGGCGCGTCCGAGCTGCCGGGCCTCAAGGACGTCTGGCTCATCGAGGGCGGCGCGCTGGAGGAGCTCACCGCGCGCGGCGCCGAGGTCTCCGACGACACGCTCGCCGAGCGCAGGACCGCGCGCCAGGGCGCCGACCTGGCCACCGTCGTCTACACCTCGGGCACCACCGGCAGGCCGAAGGGCTGCCGGCTGACCCACGACAACCTGCTGTTCACCGCCAGGAACGTCGCAGGCGGCCCGCTGGAACGGCTCTTCACCGTGGACGGCAGGTCGGCGCTGCTCTTCCTGCCCCTGGCGCACGTCTTCGCCCGCATCATCGAGGTCGTGCTGGTCGAGACGGGCACGCTGCTGGCGCACACCCCCACGATGAAGAACGTCGGCCCCGACCTGCAGGGCTTCCGGCCCACCTTCCTGCTGGGCGTGCCCCGCGTGTTCGAGAAGGTCTACAACACGGCCGAGCAGAAGGCCGCCGCCGAGGGCAAGGCGAAGATCTTCCGCGCCGCGGCCGACACGGCCGTCGCCTGGAGCAGGGCGGAGTCCACCGGCGGCGCGGGGCTGGCCCTGCGGCTGAGGCACCGGGTGTTCGACAGGCTCGTCTACCGCAAGCTCCGCGCCGCCACCGGGGGCAGCCTCTGGGCCGCGGTGTCCGGCGGCTCGGCCCTGGGAGAGCGGCTGGGCCACTTCTTCCGCGGTGTGGGCATCGAGGTCCTGGAGGGCTGGGGCCTGACCGAGACCTCCGCGCCGTCCTCGGTCAACATCCCGGGGGCCAACAAGATCGGTACGGTCGGCAAGCCCTTCCCCGGGGTCACCATCGGCATCGGCGAGGACGGCGAGGTGCTGGTCAAGGGCCGGCACGTCTTCGACGGTTACTGGAACAACGACGAGGCCACCGCCGAGGTGATCGACGAGGCCGGCTGGTTCCACACCGGTGACATCGGCGAGCTCGACCCGGACGGCTACCTCAGCATCACCGGCCGCAAGAAGGAGCTCATCGTCACCGCCGCGGGCAAGAACGTGGCGCCGGGCCCGCTGGAGGACCGCATCCGAGCCCACCCGCTGGTCAGCCAGGCGATGGTGGTGGGCGACGACCGGCCGTTCGTCGCGGCGCTCGTCACGCTCGACGTCGAGGCCCTGGAGCAGTGGAAGACCGCCAACGGCAGGACCGGCGCGGACCTCGCCGCCCTCAGCTCCGACCCGGAGATCGTCGCCGAGGTGCAGAAGGCCGTGGACGACGCCAACAGGACGGTCTCCAGGGCCGAGCAGATCAAGAAGTTCACCGTGCTCGACGTCGACATCAGCGAGGAGAGCGGGCACCTCACCCCGACCCTGAAGGTCAAGCGCGGCGTGGTCATGCGCGACTTCGCCGAGCGGGTGAACGCCCTCTACCGCTAGCACGTGCCGTCCGCCCGTCCGTCCGAGGGGCGGGGAACGCCGGGGCGGGGGCACGCGGAACGCGGGGAAGGCGAAAGCGGACGCGGGGAACGGCCGGGGGCGGTGGCCCGCGGGCACGGTCCCCGCGGGCCACCGCTGTTACGTTCGCACCGTGAGCGACAACGAACTGGGACTGTTCCTGCGCGTCCGCCGCGAAGCGGTGTCCCCCTCCGAGATCGGGCTGCCGGCCGGTCCCCGGCGCCGCACGCCGGGCCTGCGCCGGGCCGAGCTGGCCACGCTGTCCGGGGTCAGCGTCGAGTACCTGACCCGCCTGGAGCAGGGACGCGACCGGCGGCCGTCCGTGCAGGTGCTCTCCGCCCTCGCCGACGCGCTGCGGCTGACCACGCTCGAACGCGTCCACCTGCACCGTCTCGGCAAGACGGCCGAGGGCGGCTTCGGCTGCGTGGACGCGCCGGTGCCGCCCCGCGTGACACGTCCCGCCGTGCGGGCGCTGCTCGACCGCCTGGAACCGGCCCCCGCGGTGCTGCTCAACCGGCTGAGCGAGGTCCTGGCCTGCACGGCCGGGTACCGGCGGCTGGCCGGACCGGCCGGGCTGCTGGACGGCGATCCGCCGAACCTCGCCCGCTTCGTGTTCACCGACGAGCGGGCGCGGGCCGTCTACCCCGACTGGGACGAGGTCGCCGACGAGCAGGTCGCCGCCCTCAAGCAGGGGGCGTTCCGGACGGACCCGCACCTGGTGCTGCTCGCCGACGAGCTGGCCGTCACCGCCGGGACCGCCTTCACCGGGCGCGTGGAGACCCTGCCCGGCCTGCCCCGGGCGAGCGGCGTGCTGCGGATGCTCCACCCCGAGGCGGGCGAGCTGCGCCTGGCGTACGAGACCCTGGAGCTGCCCGCCGACGACGACCAGCGCCTCGTCGTCCACCTGCCCGCCGACGACGCCACCTCCGCGGCGCTCGACCGTCTCACCGGCCACCCCGTCGGTGACCCCGGGGACGCCCGTCCCGGCGGCCCGGCCGCGTCCCGCGCCGGTCGCCCCGCCGGTCTTTCGGAGGGCGCGGAGCGGGGTTAGGGGGTCTGCGCGGGCTCCAGCAGGCGGGCGAAGCGGGCCGCGGCACGTTCCCAGCTCCACTCGCGCGCGACCCACTCGCGCCCCCGTTCCCCCATGGCCCGCGCGCCGGCCGGGTCCTTGAGCAGGCCGGTCAGGGCCGCGGCGACCTCGTCCGGACGGGTCCCGTCGACCACCAGCCCGGTCTCCCCGTTCAGCACGGCGTCGGGGGCGCCGCCCGAGGAGCCCGCCACCACCGGCAGCCCGGTGGCGGACGCCTCCAGGTAGACGATGCCGAGCCCTTCGACGTCCACGCCGCCCAGGCGGGTGCGGCACGGCATGGCGAACACGTCTCCCGCGGCGAGGTGGCCGGGCAGCGCGGACTCCGGCACCGGGCCGACGATCCGGACCGCGCCGCCCAGCGGCCGGGCGAGCCGTTCCAGCGTCCTGCGGTACGGGCCGCCACCGATGATCAGGAGCACCGCGTCGGGGACGTCCCGCAGTACCGTGGGCCAGGCCCGCAGGAGCGTGTCCTGGCCCTTGCGCGGCACCAGCCTGGACAGGCAGACCACCGTCGGCCGGTCCCCCAGGCCCAGTTCGGCGCGGATCCGCTCCCCCCCGGCGCCGGGGTGGAACGTCCCGGTGTCGACGCCGGGCGCCAGCCGCACCAGCCTGCCCTCGGGGACCAGCCCGGCCAGCCGGCGCCGGGTGTACTCCCCCAGGTAGGTGACCGCGTCGGCCTCCGCGCCGATCCTGGCGAGGATCCCGCGGGCCAGCGGGATCCCGGCCCATCCCGCCTCGTGGCCGTGGGTGAGCATGACCACGCGGCGTGCCCCGGCCTCGCGCATCCTCGGCGCGAGCAGGCCCAGCGGCGCCGCCGCCCCGAAGACCACGGTGTCGCAGCCGAACCGGGCGACCAGGGCGGCGGCCCGGCGGGCCACCGCGGGCGAGGGCAGCATCAGCGACCCCGGGTGCCGCACCACCGGGTACGGCCGGCGCCGGTCGAAGGCGTCACCGCCGGGCCAGGCCGGGGCGTACACGACGACCGAGCCGGGCGGGCGGCGGGCCACGAGGCCGTGCACGAAGGACTGGATCCCTCCCGCGCGGGGCGGGAAGTCGTTCGTGACGACCAGGGTCCGGCTCACGGCTCGGGGAGACCGTTCAGCCGGGCCCAGGAGCGGGCCGCGGCGATGCGCTGCGGCGCCGCGGGGTGCGAGGCGTAGAGCAGGTGTTCGAGGGGGTCGGGCGACAGGTCCGAGACGTTGGTGGCGGCCAGGCGCCGCTGCATGGCGACGAACGTCGCCGGGTCGCGGGTCAGGTCCAGCGCGTGCACGTCGGCGCGGGCCTCGACCTGCCTGCTCACCACGTTCTGGGCCGGTCCCGACAGGACCGTGGCCAGGCTCACCAGCCCCATGATCAGGCCCGTGGCCCGCGGGTCGCCGAGGGCGGGCACCCCGGCCCGCCGCCGCAGGCCCGGCGCCGAGGCGACCGCGTACAGCAGGCACGCCCCGCAGGCCGCGCCCAGGCCGCCGACGAGCGTTCCCCAGAGCACGTCGCCCGCCTCGGCGTGGCCCAGCTCGTGCGCGACCACCAGCTCGACCTCGTCGGCGGGGGCCCGCAGCAGCGTGTCGTAGACGACGATCCTGCGGGTGGCGCCGAAGCCGGAGACGTAGGCGTTGAGCGCGGTGGTGCGCCGCGAGGCGTCGGCGACGAGCACGTCCTCCACGGGCACGCCGTCCCTGGCGGCCATGGCGAGCAGGTCGTCGCGCAGCTTCCCGGCCTCCATCGGCCTGAAGTCGTTGAAGATCGGCTCGATGAGCACCGGGTAGGCGAAGGACGCGCCCAGCGTCAGCGCGAACACCCCGGCCGAGGCCGGGATCCACCAGCGCCGGTAGCGCCGCGCCAGCGCGACCACCGCCAGGACCATGATCGCGGTCAGTGCCGTGCCGACGCCCGCGCTCTTGACCCGGTCGGCCGACCACGCGGGCCACTGCTGGGTGGACAGCCCGTACTCGCGCAGGTAGGTCTCCGACCACATCCCCAGCGGCCAGCGCAGGGCCGCCACCGCGGCCGAGATCACCAGCACGCCGAGCAGCACGCGCAGCCACCAGGGGCCCCGCAGCCGGTCGGCCAGCCGGGCGCCCAGCGGCGTGGCCACCAGCACCCCGGCCACGACCAGCGTCAGGCCCAGCGACAGGTACGCGGGAACGCTGACCAGCGCGTCGAACGCCTGGGAGCGGGCGATCTGCTCGGCGGTGAAGTCCCGCTCCGGGGAGGGGGCGACCTCGGGCGCCGCCGCCGGCAGGGCCCGCCAGGGCGTGGTGAACGCCACGACCGCCAGGGTGAGCGCGCCCAGGGCGGCCAGCGCCCACCCCGCCGACCGCGTGCCCGAGGGCGCGTCCGTCGTGCTCAGCGTCATCGCAGTTCCCTCCGGAGGTACTCGCGCCAGGCCCGGGTGAACTCGGCCGCCGACAGGCCGAGCGTGCTCCCGACATCGCTACCGTAGAGCCTCACCAACGCCTTCTCCCCGAAGCGCTCCGCGACGAGGCGGCAGGCGAGCCACGCCTCCTCGTAGGCCTGCGCGAGCCTCGGGGCGCCCGGGGCGAAATCGGCCGGTCCGGGGAGGCGGGCGGGCAGGGTCCCGGCGCGCACCTCCGCGGCCAGCTCGGCGGCGACCGTCCGCACGGCGATCCCGGCGTCGCGGTACCCGGCGTAGTCCGCGAAACCCTCCGAGAGCCACATCGGCACCCGGCCGCCGCGGGTGGCGCCGGTGGCCACGTGGGTGAGCTCGTGCGTGATCACCACGTCCCTGCCGGTCGCGGTGAGCCGGGCGTAGCCGGACGGCAGGACGATCACCCGATCCGCGGTGGCCAGGGCGGCCAGGCCGCGGGTGCTTCCCGCCCCGGCGAGGGCGGCGGCCTCGGCGTCGGTGGCGGGGTGGAGGACCAGGGCCCGGACCGGTCCCCAGATCTCCGCGACGGTGCGCCGGGCCCGGTCGGCCGTGGCCGCCAGGTCCCGCAGGGCGGCGTGCGGCACGCGGTGGCCGACCACCACGGAGTGCCGGCCCCGCACGACGGTCGCGCCGTCCGGCCAGAGGCCGGCGGGGACGTCGGGAACATCGGGAACATCGGGGACGTCGGGGACGCCGGAGACCCCGGGAGGGCCGGGGACGGCGGGAGTGCGGCGGCCTGCGAGGGTGCCGAGGGAGTCCGGGACGCCGGGGAGGCCGTGCCGGCCGGCCGGGAGGGGTCCGGCCCCGGTGAGCGGGCCGGCGCTCAGCAGCGCCAGCATCCCGGCGAGCACGGCGCGGCGGCCTCGCGGGACGGATCCGCCCGGGTGGGACCCGTTCGGGACGGACATGTGAGCCGATGGTAGCCGACCGGACGGCAGCGGGGGGGGGGGGGGGGGGGGGGGGGGGGGGGGGGGGGGGGGGGGGGGGGGGGGGGGGGGGGGGGGGGGGGGGGGGGGGGGGGGGGGGGGGGG
>NZ_JBVJIA010000032.1:0-62924 GCF_055586505.1 Streptosporangium sp. NPDC050148
TCCAGCGCCTGCCACTCGGCGTCCGTCAGCTCATAGCGTCGCACCACGTCTTACATACTGCACGATTCCCAACCACTTTGACGACACGCCCTAGGGGCCCGTGGCGTCCGCCCCCGGGCGGTGGCATCGCCGCCCCGGCCTGGCCGGCGGGCCGGAAAGGGATCTCGACCGGGAGTCCCCGGAAGAGCATGATGGCCTGATGCCGTACGCCGACGCCTTCGCCCGCAGCATCGCCGATCCCGAGGACTTCTGGGGCGAGGCCGCCGAGGCGGTCACCTGGATCAGGCCCCCGCGCGAGATCCTGGACGCCGGAGCGCCCCCCTTCCACCGCTGGTTCCCCGACGGGGAGCTGAACACCTGTCACAACGCGCTGGACCGGCACGTAGAGGCCGGTCACGGCGACCGGCTCGCGCTGGTGTACGACAGCCCGGTGACCGGCACCGGGCGGTCGTACACCTACGCCGGGCTGCGCGAGGAGGTCGCGAGGTTCGCCGGGGCGCTGCGCTCCCTTGGCGTGGAGCATGGCGACCGGGTGGTGGTCTACATGCCGATGGTGCCCGAGGCGGTCGTCGCGATGCTGGCGTGCGCGCGGCTCGGGGCGGTGCACTCGGTGGTGTTCGGCGGGTTCGCTCCCAAGGAGCTGGCGGCCAGGATCGACGACGCGCGGCCCAAGGTGGTGGTCTCGGCCTCCTGCGGGATCGAGCCCTCGCGCGTGGTGCCGTACAAGCCGATGCTGGACGCCGCGCTGGAGCTGGCCGCGCACGCGCCCGCGCACTGCGTGGTCCTGCAGCGCGAGCAGGCGCCCGCCGAGCTCGTGCCCGGGCGCGACGTCGACTGGGCGGACGCGCTGGCGAAGGCCGAACCGGCCGGGTGCGTGCCGGTCAAGGCGACCGACCCGCTGTACATCCTCTACACCAGCGGCACCACCGGGACGCCCAAGGGCGTGGTGCGCGACAACGGCGGGCACGCGGTGGCGCTGCTGTGGAGCATGGCCAACGTCTACGACATCGCGCCGGGCGAGGTGTTCTGGGCGGCCTCCGACGTCGGCTGGGTGGTCGGGCACTCCTACATCGTGTACGGCCCGCTGCTGCGCGGCGCCACCACCGTGCTGTACGAGGGCAAGCCTGTCGGCACCCCGGACGCGGGCGCGTTCTGGCGGGTGATCGCCGAGCACCGGGTGAACGCGCTGTTCACCGCGCCGACCGCGTTCCGGGCGATCCGCCGGGCCGACCCCGAGGCGCTGCTGCTGCGCGACCACGACGTCTCCTCACTGCGGACGCTGTTCCTGGCCGGGGAGCGCCTGGACCCCGACACCTACCACTGGGCCGCGGAGAAACTGGGCGTCCCGGTGGTCGACCACTGGTGGCAGACCGAGACCGGCTGGCCCGTCGCGGCCAACCTGCGCGGCCTGGAGCCCATGCCGGTCAAGCCGGGCTCCCCCACCGTGCCCGTCCCCGGCTACGACGTGCGCGTGCTGCGGGCCTCGGGCGAGGAGTGCGCGCCGGGCGAGGAGGGGGCGATCTGCATCCGGCTGCCGCTGCCGCCCGGCACGCTCCCCACGCTCTGGCAGGACGACGAGCGCTACGTGCGGTCCTACCTGTCGGCCTTCCCCGGCCACTACCTGACCGGCGACGGCGGCCACCTCGACGAGGACGGCTACCTGTACGTGATGGGCCGCACCGACGACGTGATCAACGTGGCCGGTCACCGGCTGTCCACCGGATCCATGGAAGCGGTGCTCGCCGCGCACCCGGCGGTGGCCGAGTGCGCGGTGATCGGGGTGGCCGACGAGCTGAAGGGGCAGGTGCCGCGCGGTTTCGTGGTGCTCAAGAGCGGGGTGGCGATCGACCCGGAGACGCTGCGCGCCGAGCTGATCTCCGCCGTACGCGACCAGGTGGGCGCGGTGGCGGCCTTCCGGCGGGTGGACGTGGTCCCGGCGCTGCCGAAGACCAGGTCGGGGAAGATCCTGCGCAAGACCATGCGCGGCATCGCCGAGGGCGCCGACGAGCCCGCCCCCTCGACCATCGAGGACCCGGCGGTGCTGGAGGTGCTGCGTCCCATCATCGGACGCCCCGCCCTGGACGGACCGCTCACCGGACGTCCTGCCGTGGACGGACCGCCGCGGTGACCCGCCCCCGCCGGGGAGCGACGCCCGGCATCAGGACGGTCACGATCGGTTCCGCGCCGGAGCTCGCGGGGGCATACCCTCATTAAGGTCGTGTCGTGGCGAATGACACCGGAAGGCTGGTCGCCGGTCGATACCGGTTGATGGAGGTGCTCGGCCGCGGCGGGATGGGCACGGTGTGGCGGGCGCGGGACGAGAGCCTGCACCGCGAGGTGGCGATCAAGGAGCTCACCCTCCCCGATCATCTGGACCTTCCGGAACGCGAGATGCTGCACAGGCGGGTGCAGCGCGAGGCGCGGGCCGCGGCGCGGCTGAAGCACCCGTCGATCATCACCGTCCACGACCATCTCGTCGAGACCGACGGCAGCCCGTGGATCGTGACAGAGATCATCGACGGGCCGTCGCTGGAGGCGGTGCTGAGGACCCGCGGGCGGCTGCCGCCCGCGGAGGTGGCGGAGATCGGCACGCGGATCCTCGCGGCGCTGGAGGTCGCGCACGCCGCCGGGATCACCCACCGCGACATCAAGCCCGCGAACGTCCTGCTCGAGGGCGAGCGGGTGGTGCTGACCGACTTCGGCATCGCCGCGGTCGAGGGGGACGCCACCCTCACCGGCACCGGCGTCACCCTGGGCACCCCGGCCTTCATCTCTCCCGAGCAGATCAACGGCCGTCCGGCCACCGCGGCGTCGGACCTGTGGTCGCTGGGCGCCACCCTGTACGCCGCGGTCGAGGGCCGCAGGCCGTTCACGGGAACGACGGCCGGTTCGATATACGTCTCCATCGTCACCCGGCCGCCCGACCCGCCCGTGCACGCCGGCCCCCTCGCCCCGCTCCTGGAGGGGCTGCTGCGCAAGGAGCCCGCCGACCGCCTCACCGCCTCCCAGGCCGCCGGGATGCTCGCCGGCATCGCCGCGAGCCCGGCACCCGGTGGCTCCTCCACCGGAACGCGACCGCATCACGACGGCGCCCCGGCCACCGCCCTCCTGACCCCCGGCACCCCGGCCCCTCCCTCACCGGCCGAGCCGCCCGCCCTCCCGCCGGACGGCGCCACGCTGTCCACCCCGCCGGACGGTGCAACGCTGTTCGACGCCGCGCCGCCCACCGCCCCGTCCCCCGGCGCCCCGTCCCCCCGCGCGACCGTCGCACCCGGCGTACCCGGCACGCCGGGCGCGCCCGGCGTGCCGCCCGCCGCCTCGCCCACCCTCGCGGGGGCGGGGAGCGCGGCGGGCACCTCCCGGCGCCGGTTCCGCTCGGTGATCGTCGCGGCCGTGGTGCTCCTGGCCTCGGCGACCTCGGCCTACCTGCTCTGGCCCGACGCGAAGGACCCCGTGCGAGCGACGGCCGTCGCCCGTCTCAAGGCCCACACCGAGACGGTGAACGCGGTGGCGTTCAGCCCGGACGGCAGGACCCTGGCCAGCGGGGGCGGCGACGGAGCGGTGATCCTGTGGGACGCGGCGACCCGGCGTCCGGTCGGCGGACCGCTCACCGGCCACACCAGGGCGGTGGAGGCCGTGGCGTTCAGCCCGGACGGCAGGACCCTGATCGCCGGTGGCAGCAACGGGCAGGGGACCGACCCCGGCGACCACACGGCGGTCATGTGGGACACGGCGACCCGGCGGCCGGTCGGCGACCCGCTCACCGGCCACACCGACTGGATACGGTCGGTGGCCTTCAGCCCGGACGGGAAGACCTTCGCCACCGGAAGCGGCGACCACTCGGTCATCATGTGGGACGCGCGGGCCCGGCAGGCGGTCGGCGACCCGCTCAACGGCCACACCGACTGGGTGCAGTCGCTGGCCTTCAGCCCGGACGGGAAGACCCTCGCCACCGGAGGCGACGACACGACGGTGATCCTGTGGAACGCGGCGACCCAGGAGGCGCTCGGCGACTCGCTCACCGGACACACCGGGCCGATACGGTCGCTGGCCTTCAGCCCCGACGGGAAGACCCTCGCCACCGGAGGCGACGACAGAACGGTGATCCTCTGGGACGTGGCGACCCGCCGCCCGGCCGGAGCACCGCTCACCGGTCACCCGGGCGACGTCCACGCTCTCGCGTTCAGCCCGGACGGCGCCACCCTGGCCGTGGGCACCGGTTCCGTCGTCCGGCTGTGGGACGCGCGGGCCCGGCGGGTCGTCGGCGACCCGCTCACCGGTCACGCCGACTCGGTGTGGTCGCTGGCCTTCAGCCCGGACGGCAGGACGCTCGCCACGGCCGGCGGGGACCGTCAGGTGATCCTGTGGAGCCTGTCCTGACCGGCCGGTGCCCGGTGCGCCCCGATCAACCGTGACACGTCGGCCCCCGCTCGAAGCGCCACGGACGCGCGGGGCGCGGGGCGTCCCTACCGGCCGGTGGAGGCGCCCACGTTCTCACCGGGGCTCTTCGAGCGCCTCTGCGGCGCCAGGTAGGCCCACTGCCACAGTGCCTCGACCGGCCCCCGCTCGAAGCGTCGCAGCCAGAGCGTGGACAGCGTCATGAAGAGCGCGCAGATGACCAGCCAGGCCACCGGCACCCACCACGGCCGCAGGTCGTCGAAACGCGCGGCCAGGCCCAGACCCCAGCCGTAGCAGAGCGCGGAGGCGACCAGGTTCTGGAAGATGTAGCAGCTCAGCGCGGTACGGCCGACGTTGGTGAGCCCTCGCCTCAGCACGCCGGGGGCACCGGTCGCCCGCCGCGCCAGGGTCGCGACGAGACCGAGCAGGCCCAGCGCCACCAGCGGGGGCAGCAGGTAGCGGTCCACCAGGAACCAGCCGGGCCCGGCGAAGGAGGTGAGCAGGTTCAGCGGCACGCCCACGGCGAACCCGGCGACCATGAGCCGCCGCCGGAGCGCGGTGCCGCGCCCGGAGTCCTCGAACACCCCGGCGCGCATCAGCCGGGAACCGAGCAGGAACAGCACGATGCCCAGCGGGACGATGACGACGATCTCGATGCGGTACAGGCCGAACGACTCGATCCGGGCGGCGACCTGGTCGAGGTAGCCGCCGGTGGTGAAGAGCGTGGAGGGCGCCGGGGCCGTGCCCGCGCCCGTTCCCCCGGCGAGCATGACCGCGGTGAGCAGGCCGATCAGCACGGTGAACACCGACCCGACCGTGACCATCCACATCGTGATCGCCCGGTCGCTCCTGCCGATCAGGTACGCCACGATGACGGAGGTCAGCGCGTACCCCATGAGCACGTCGAACTCGAAGATCAGCAGATAGTGGATCAGCCCCTCGACGAACAGCAGGCCGGCCCGCCACAGGTACCAGCCGGGCCAGGGTGCGTTCCGTCGCGCGGCCGAGCGGTACTGCAGTTCCAGGCCGATCCCGAAGAGCAGGGTGAGCAGCGCCAGGAACTTGCCGTTGGTGACGAAGCGGAGGAGGGTCTCCATCGTCCCGGGCGTGCCCAGCGCGTTCAGGACCTGGGCGGGCCCGCCGGGATCGGTGAAGATCCAGATGTTCGTGCCCAGGGTGCCGGCGATGGCGATGCCCCGGAGCAGGTCGAGCGTTTCGATACGGCGTTGTGTCACGCCTTCCACGATCTCGTCCGGCCGGGCCCGGGACATCGTCGCTCAGGCCCATCCGGGGCGTACATCGATGTATGTACCCGCCCCGGACCCCGGCCGTCCCCGCGTGGCGCCCGTCCGGTCCCGGCCGCGCCCCGCCCGTCCGGTCCACGAGCACCTCGGTCGGCGTACGGGCGCCAGGCGCGCGGGAGGACGGCGGCTACCGGCCGAAGGCGATGCGGGCGTGCAGCAGCGCGGCGGTCTCCGGGTCCCAGCCGAACGCCTCCCGCCCGGCCAGCCACGCCGCCGCACCGGCGCCGTCACCCGCGGGCACCGCCCCGGCGCCCAGCCTCTCCCGTACGGCGGCACCGACCGGGCCGTCACCGGCCAGCACGCCACCGGCCAGCACGATCGGGCCCGTCCCGTCCGCGGGGCGGACCTCTGCCACCGTCTCGCAGAGCAGCCGGGCCGCGGTGGACACGATCTCCCGGGCGACCGGGTCGCCCTCGGACGCCGCCCGCGCGACGAGCGGGGCGAGCCTGGCCAGCTCCAGCGGGGGGCGCGACTGGGCGCGGACCACCAGCCTGATCGCCAGCGCCCGCATCTCCCCGGCGGCGCCGTCGCCCATCTCGCCGACGACCGCCCTCCCAGGGGCGGGCGTCTCCGGGTCGGTCGCCTCCGGGCGGGGCGGCGCGTCGTCCAGCAGGGCGTCCATGACCAGGCCGGTCAGCGTCCCGCCCGCGTCGCCCCGGCTGAGGGCGCGGGCGGCGGCCCGGGCCGCCCGCCTGCCCAGCCAGAACCCCGACCCCTGGTCGCCCAGCAGCCAGCCGAGCCCGTCGGCGACGGTCACCGGCTCGCCGTCCTCGATCCTGGCGGCGATCGCCCCGGTACCGGCGATGAGCACGGTCCCGTGCGGCTCCGCCGTACCGGCGGCGAAGGCGATGCCGAGGTCCCCGACGAGGCGGGGCGCGACGCGCAGTCCCGTCGCGGCCCACATGCGGTCGAACACCGGCCGCTCCAGCGCGCCCGAGCCCGCCAGGCCGACGACCGCCCCGGCCACCAGGGCCGGATCCGTCCCGCGCAGGGCGGACCCCAGCGCCAGGCCGATGTTGGCGACGGCCGAGGCGTTGCCGTGGGCCGCGGGATTGCCGCCCGCGGCGTGGCCGTACCCGGAGCGCCGCCCGGAGGCGTCCAGCAGCAGCGCCCGCGAGGAGGTCCCGCCGACGTCCATCCCGAGGACGTACACGGCGCTCAGAGGTGTTCGCCGAAGAACGCGACGACGGCCTCGACCGCCCGGGTGACGTGCGGCTCGGCGTCGTAGAGGTCGATGTGGACCTTGCTGTCCAGCCAGACGATCCTCTTGGGCTCGTCCATCCGCCGGTAGGCCTCCTCGGCTCCCTCCGGCGAGCAGAAGCGGTCGACCACCCCGTGCACGATCAGGCCGGGCGTGGGCGAGAGGAAGTCGGCGCCCGTCATGTTGTCCATGGTGATCAGCTCGCGGATCGAGGCCCTGGTCACCGTGTTGCGCCAGTGCTGCGAGGCCCCGCGCCCGGTGCCGTAGTACGCCCACGGCTCGTCGCCGGGCATGGCCGCCTCCCCCTCCTCGGCCACCGCGGGCAGGTACTCGGTCTCGCCGCCCGTGTCCTGGCGCTCCAGCACCTCGGTGAAGGAGGCCAGCGCCCGCCGGTACCCGTCGGGCGACATCCCGGCCCGCATGGCGTAGGGGTTGTTGTACGCCCCGGCGATGCCCGCGAACGCCCTCACCCGGGGGTCGAACGCGGCGAACCTCAGCGCGTACCCCCCGCCGAGGCAGATCCCGACCGCGCCGATCCTGCCGCCGTCCACCTCACCTCGCGAGCGCAGCAGCGACACCGCGGCCCGCAGGTCCTCCAGCTTGCCCTGCGGGTCCTCGTGGCAGCGCGGCTCGCCGCCCGACTCGCCCCAGTTGCGGTGGTCGAAGGCCAGCGTCGCGTATCCGGCCTCGGCCAGCAGGGCGGCGTACCGGCCGGCCACCTGGTCGCGGACGCCGGTGAACGGCCCGGTGAGGACCACGGCGGGGTGCGGCCCCGGCGCCGCGGGGACCCGCAGGTCACCGGCGAGGGTGACCCCTCCGGCGGTGAACGTCACTTTTTCCGACATGGCGCAAGTCTGTACGGCCCGCCGGGCGGAAGCCAACACGCGCCCGGCCGGAACGCGGGACGGCGCCCGGGAACCCAGTGGACCGACCCCGGACGCCGGACGCCCGGCCGGACCGGCGGCACCGGCCCTGGACGCGGGACGGCGCCCAGGGGGCGGACGGGACCGGAGCCGGACGCGGGACGGTGCCCCGGGGCCCGGCCGCGGGGCCGGGTGCCGGGGCGCCGTCCGGCGCGCTAGGAGTCGAACCCCAGGCCCATCCGGTCCAGGGTGCGCAGCCAGAGGTTGCGCCGGCCCTGGTGCAGGTCGGCCTGGGCGATCGACCAGCGGGTCATCTGAATCCCGGCCGAGCGGACCGGCTCGGGCGGGAACGGCACCGGCTTCTCCTTCACCATCCGCAGCTCGGTCCGCTCGGTCCGCTCTCCGGCGAGCAGGTCGAGCATGACGTTGGCCCCGAACCGGGTCGCGCCGACGCCCATGCCGGTGTACCCGGCGGCGTAGGCGACCCGGCCGCCGTGCGACCGGCCGTAGAAGGCGCTGAACCGGCTGCAGGTGTCGATCACCCCGCCCCACCGGTGGGTGAAGCGCACCCCGTCGAGCTGGGGGAACGTGGTGGCGAAGTGCTCGGCCAGCGTGACGAAGGTCTCGTCGCGCTGCTCGTACTCGGGCTTGATCATGCCGCCGTTGTAGTAGACCGCGTCGTAGCCGCCCCACAGGATCCGGTCGTCGTCGGTGAGCCGGTAGTAGTGGAACTGGTTGGCCGCGTCCCCCACCCCCTGCCGGTTGTGCCAGCCCACCGAGGCCAGCTGCTCGGCCGAGAGCGGCTCGGTCACCAGCGCGTAGTCGTAGACCGGCACCAGGAAGTGCCGTAGCCGCCGCAGCAGCGGCTGGAACACCCCGGTGCCCAGGGCGACCTTGCGCGCCCTGACGGTGCCGTGCGGGGTGATCAGGTCCATGCTCGTCGGGGTGTCCTTCATCGCCCGCACCGGCGTGCGCTCGAAGACGCGCACGCCCAGCGAGAGGCAGGCCTGCCGGAGCCCCCAGGCCAGCCGGGCGGGATCGATCATGGCGCAGCCGTCGCGCTCCCAGTGACCGCCGATGTAGGTGGGCGAGTTCACCTCCGCCCGGACCTGCTCGGTGTCCAGGACGTCGATGCGGGCGCCCATCTCCCGGGCGATCTCGACGTGCCGGTTCATCTCCTCCAGCTGCCACGGCTCGGTGGCCACGTGCAGCTCGCCGGTGCGCCGGTAGCCGCAGTCGATGCCGTACCGTTCGACGGCCTCGCCGATCTCGTCGAGGTTGTCGACGCCGAGGCGTTCCAGGGTGGCGATCTCCTCGGGCCAGCGTTCCAGCCCGTTGGCGATGCCGTGGGTGAGCGTGGCCATCGCGAAGCCGCCGTTGCGGCCCGACGCCGCCCACCCGACCCGGCGGCCCTCCAGCAGGACCACGTCGAGCGACGGGTCGCGTTCCTTGGCCATCAGGGCCGCCCAGAGCCCCGAGAAGCCTCCGCCGACCACCGCCAGTCCGGCGGTCGTGTCACCGAGGAGCCGCGGCAGCGGCTCCGGTTTCGCCGTACTGTCGAGCCAGTACGGCTTGCGCTCCGCGTCAGCAAGAGCCTTCAGCGGATCCACAGATCTCACTTCCCTACGTGAGTCAGTTTGTCTTTAGGTGTGTCGCGTGGTCACGGGGACCACGCGCGGGTTCCCCCCGCCTGAATCCGATCTCGCCTCCCTGTTCTGTGCCGGAGCCTCCCGTACGGGAGTACGTGTACACCGAGGCCCCGTGCCGCCCGATGGGGGCACGGGGCTCGGCGTCGGTCAGGTGCGGCGGCGCGCGGTGACCGAGTTGACCACCGCGATCGCGACGCCTACCGCGAATATAAGCGTTCCGACGATGTTGACCTGCGGCGGAACCCCGTTCCTGGTCGCACCGAAGATCCACAGCGGGAACGTCTGGAGCGCGCCGTTGGTGAACTGGGTGATCACGAAGTCGTCGATGGACAGCGCGAAGGCCAGCAGCGCGCCGGAGACGACGCCGGGCAGGATCATCGGGAAGGTGATCCGCCAGAAGGTCACCCAGGTGGACGCGCCGAGGTCGCGCGCGGCCTCCTCGATCGACCGGTCCAGCCCGATCACCCGGGCGCGCACCGTGATCGCCACGAAGGACAGCGAGAACAACACGTGCGCGATGACGACGGTCACGAAGCCGGTCTTGACCCCGGCGCTGATGAACAGCGACAGCAGCGAGGCGCCCATGACGATCTCGGGCGAGGCGATCGCGGCGAACATCACCAGGTTGGTGGAGCCCTGCCCGCGGAACCGGTACCGGCCCAGGGCCAGGCCCAGGAGCGTGCCGATCACCGTCGTGATCAGCGTGACGAGCGCGGCTACCTGCAGGGAGTTGACGACCGCCTCGATCATCTGGGGGTACTCGTCCAGCCGGCCCCACCACCTGAGGGTGAAGCCCTGCCAGGTCACGTTCGACTTGCTGCGGGTGTCGTTGAAGCCGAAGACGACCATGACGACGATCGGCACGAACAGCCAGGCGAGGACCAGCCAGACGTAGCCCTTGAGCAACCGGTCCCCGAGCCGCGACCTGCCGCGCGCGACCGGGCGGGCGTTCGCCTCCGCGATGGTCTGCGCGCTCATCGGGCACCCCTGGGAAGGTCGGCGGTCGTCCTCGCGGTCACCGGGCTCCCGGGGACGTTCACGGTCGTCCGCGCGCTCATCGGGCCGCCGCCTCGAGGACGTTCTCGGTGCCGAGCGCCCTGGCGTAGGCGAAGATGCCGATCAGCATCGCCGCCATCAGCGCGAACGACAGCGCCGCGGCCGTCGGGTAGTCGCCGTTGGTCAGGTACTCGACCTGGATGATGTTGCCGATCATGGTGTTGTCCGGGCCTCCGAGGATGCTCGCGTTGACGTAGTCGGCGGTCATCGGGACGAACGTCATCAGCACCCCGGCGAACACCCCCGGCAGCGAGAGCGGGAGCACGATCCTGGTGAAGGCCTGGCGCCTGGCCGCGTACAGGTCCTGGGCGGCCTCGATCACCCGGGGATCGACCCGCTCCAGCGCCACGTAGATCGGCAGGATCATGAACGGCAGGTAGTTGTAGACGAGGCCGCCGATCACCGCCGCGGTCGTCTGGAGCACGTGGAAGTCGTCAGGCAGCAGCCCCGCCGACTTCAGCGGGCCCAGCACCATGCCCTCGTCGGCCAGCAGGAACTTCCACGACACCGTGCGCAGCACGAACGAGACGAAGAACGGCAGCAGCACCAGCAGCAGGTAGGTGGACTTGCGCTCACCCCCCTTGAACGCGATCCAGTACGCCATCGGATAGGCCAGCGCGATGGAGATCAGCGTGCCGATCAGGCCGTACCCGGCCGAGCGCAGGAACTGCGTCCGGTACTGGATCAGGACGTCGCCGTAGATGCCGACGTTGAAGGTCTGGACGAACCCGTTCAGCGAGTCGCCCTCCTGCAGCGAGACCGAGGCCATGAAGACCATCGGCACCACCAGGAAGATCACCAGCCACAGGCCGCCCGGCAGGACGAGGAGGTAGGGGGTGAGGCGTTTCACGGGCGGGCCACCGTCAGCCCTGGGTGATCGGCTGGAAGATGTCCTGGAAGACCTTCTCCTGCGCCGGGGTCAGCGTCGTGTACGAGCGCAGCTTGGCCAGGTCCGCCTCGGACGGGAAGATCAGCGGGCTCTCGGCGATCTGCTTCAGCGACGCCTTCTTCTCGCCCGTGGCCTTGTCCGCGTCCGCCAGCACCAGCTCCCTGGTCGCGGAGACCGGGGTGATGTAGTTGATGTACTCCACCAGCATCGTGGCGATCTTGGGCTGGTAGACGTAGTCCATCAGGGTCAGCGCGTCGACCGGGTTCTGCGCGGTCTTGGGGATGCACATGTTGTCGGTCCAGATCGTGCCGCCCTCCTCGGGCACCACGAACCTGAGGTCCTTGCCCTCGGCGACCTGCTGGAAGATGTCGCCCGACCAGGCCATCGTGATCCAGATGTCGCCCCGGGCCAGGGCGTCGACGTAGTCGTTCTCGTAGTACTTGCGCACCAGGCCCGCGTCGCGCTGCTCCTTGAGCTTGGCCCCGGCCTTCTTCCAGTCGGCCTCGGTGGAGGTCTCGGGGTCGATGCCCAGGGCGAACATGGCGAAGTTCGCGACCTCCTGGGTGTCGAGCATCATGCCGACCTTGCCCTCGTACCTGGGGTTCCACAGGTCGGCCATGCTCGTGACCTTGTCGACGTACTTGGGGTTGTAGGCGATGCCGGTCACCCCGATCGTCCACGGGATCGTGTGGGCGTTGTCCGGGTCCCAGGGCGGGTCCTTGACCGCGGAGTTCGCGTGGGCGGCGAAGTTGGGCAGCTTGGAGTGGTCCAGCGGCACCAGGTACCCCAGCGCGATGGCCCGGCTGAGCTGGATGCTGTTGGTCAGCACCATCAGGTCGTAGCCGATGTCGTTCCCCGCGGCCAGCAACGGCTGGATCTTGCCGAAGAACGGGCCCACCTCCTGGATGGCCTCCTGGTAGGTGACCTTGATGCCGGTGTCGGCGGTGAACATCTCCAGCGAGGGGTACCTCTTGCCCTCCTTGTCGATGTACAGCGGCCAGTTGGCGAAGCGCAGCGTGCCGGTCTTCTTCTTGGAGGCCCAGTACTCGGCGACGGCGTCCCGCTGGGGCGGCGCCACCTTCTTGCCCTCCACCCCGCAGGCGGCGAGGGCGAGACCGGCGGCCGACAGTCCCCCCAGACGGAGGGCGTCACGACGGGTGACGGAGCGGCTCTGCGTCATGCCTCGCAGGAAGGCGGGGTCGGTACGGGGGTACATAACTGACTCAACTTCCGATCGCGTACGAGTGGTGCGGCCGCCACGACAGCCAGACGGAGTCGCCACGCTCCGCCGTGCTCGCGCTGTCGAGGGCGTTCTGCTGGAAGACGGTCACCTCTGCCCCGTGGGCCAGTCGGACCGTGTAGCTGGTGTAGAGGCCGAGGTAGACCACCTCCGAGACGACGCCCCGGACCACGCTCAGGTCGCCGGAGGGCCTCCCGGTGGAGATGACGATCTTCTCCGGGCGGACCGTGATCGCGATCGGCTCCCCGGCGTGGAACGATCCGCCCTCGGCGAGCACGTGGTCGTCCTCCCCCAGCCTCAGGACCGCGAAACCGTCCCTCAGGCCCTCCACGGTGCCGCTGAGCAGGTTGGACGTGCCGATGAACCCGGCCACGAAGGCCGTGGCGGGCCTTTCGTAGATCTCCCGCGGGGCACCGAGCTGCTCGACCGCGCCCTCGTTCATGACCGCGATGCGGTCGCTCATCGTGAGCGCCTCGCTCTGGTCGTGGGTGACGTACACGAACGTGATGCCGACCTCGCGCTGGATGCGCTTGAGCTCGATCTGCATGGCCTGGCGGAGCTTGAGGTCCAGGGCGCCGAGCGGCTCGTCCAGCAGCAGCGCCCGGGGCCGGTTGACCAGCGCGCGGGCCAGCGCGACCCGCTGCTGCTGGCCGCCGGACAGCTCCCTGGGCCGGCGCCTCTCCCGGCCGGTGAGGTCCACGATCTCCAGGATCTCGCCGACCCGGTGCTTGATCTCGTCGCCGGGGACGCGCCTGCGCCGCAGCCCGAAGGCGACGTTCTCCCAGACGTTCATGTGCGGGAACAGGGCGTAGGACTGGAAGACCATGTTGACGTCGCGCCGGTTGGGCGGAACCCCGGTGACGTCCTGGCCGTGCAGCCGCACGGTGCCGCGCGAGGGATCCTCGAACCCGGCGATCATGCGCATGGTGGTGGTCTTGCCACAGCCCGAGGGGCCGAGGAGGGAGAAGAACTCCCCCTCGACGATGCTCAGCGTGACGCCGCCGACCGCCTGGACGACCTCGCCGCGGGAGACGTACTCCTTGACGACTCCGTCGAGCTCGATCGCCGGCACGGTGGGCGGGCCGGAGACGGCCTCGGCCGCCCCCGTACCCGCCTGAGTTTCGGTCATTCCAGGCTTATCCCTCTCTTCATACCTACTCGCCGATGTAGTGCATGACGTGCTTCACGCGAAGATAATCGTGCAGGCCGAAAACCGACAGATCCTTGCCGTAACCGGAGTGCTTGAACCCGCCGTGCGGCATCTCCGAGACGAACGGGATGTGGGTGTTGACCCACACCACGCCGAAGTCCAGCCGGTTCGACACCCGCATCGCGCGGCCGTGGTCGGAGGTCCACACCGAACCGGACAGGCCGTACCTGACCCCGTTGGCCTTGGCGATGGCGTCGGCCTCGTCGGAGAAGGTCTGCACGGTGATGACCGGGCCGAACACCTCGTCCTGCACCATCTCGTCGTCCTGCCGCAGGCCGTCGACGACGGTGGGGGCGAAGAAGTAGCCCTTCTCGCCGATCCGGGAGCCGCCGGTCAGGACCTTGGCGTGGCCGGGGACGCGCTCCAGGAAGCCGGTGATCTTGGCGAGCTGGTCGGGGTTGTTGAGCGGCCCGTACAGCGCCTCGTCGTTGTCCAGGTCGCCGGTCACGGTGCCCGCCGCCGCCTCGACGAGCGCGGCCGTGAACTCGTCGTGGACGCTCTCGTGGACCAGGACGCGGCAGGCCGCGGTGCAGTCCTGACCGGCGTTGTACAGCCCCGCGGTGGCGATGGTCTCGGCGGCGGCCTTGAGGTCCCTGACGTCGTCGAACACCACGACCGGGGCCTTGCCGCCCAGCTCCAGGTGGACCCGCTTGACGTCGTCGGCGGCGCTGCGGGCCACGGCCATGCCGGCGCCGACCGAGCCGGTGATCGCGACCATCGACGCGGCCGGGTGGCCGACGACCAGCGCGCCGGTCTCCCGGTCGCCGACGACGACGTTGAACACGCCCTTGGGCAGGATCTCGCCGATGATCTCGGCCAGCTTGACGGTGGAGACCGGGGTGGTGTCGGAGGGCTTGAGCACCACGGTGTTGCCCGCGGCCAGCGCCGGGGCGATCTTCCAGACCGCCATCATCATCGGGTAGTTCCACGGCGTGACCTGGCCGACCACGCCGATCGGCTCGTGCCTGATCACGGAGGTGTGCTCGGCGAGGAACTCACCCGAGGTGGGGCCCTCCAGGGTGCGCGCGGCACCCGCGAAGAAGCGGAAGTGGTCGGCCGCGACCGGGGTCTCGTCCTCGGCCATCCGGGCGCGCGGCTTGCCGGTGTTGCGGCACTCGGCCTCGTTCAGCTCGTCCGCCCGCGCCTCCATCGCGTCGGCGACCTTCAGCAGCAGGTTGGCGCGCTCTCCGGGGGTGGACGTGCTCCACGTCTCGAACGCGGCGGACGCCGCGGCGTAGGCCGCGTCCACGTCCTCCTGCCCCGAGACCGGGGCCTTGAGGTAGACCTCCCCGGTGCAGGGGTCGACGACGTCGGAGAACCGGCCGCTCCCGGACTCCACGAGCTCACCGTCGATGTAGTTCCGCAGGCGGGGCAGATCAACCGGGGTGGTCACCGTCGGCCTCCTCATGAATCGGGGCTGAGTCTCGCGACTCTTACAGAGAGAAAAACCTGCGACAAGGGATTTCGTTGTTAAGATACCAAATTGCTACGAAATCACTTGACAGAAGCACCGGAACTGACAGCATGTCGCATCGGAGCCGCAACGTGACGGCAACAGGCCAGCAACATGACGCCAGGGAGCGCGGATGACGACGCCGCCCAAGGTACGCCGCGAGAACGACGCCCGGCCAGGCCCCTTCGTCCTCGACGACCTCTCCAAGCGGATCATCGAGGAGCTCCAGGCGGACGGGCGCAAGGCGTACGCCGCCATCGGCAAGGCCGTCGGGCTCTCCGAGGCCGCCGTACGGCAGCGGGTCCAGCGCCTGCTCGACGCCGGGGTCATGCAGATCGTCGCGGTGACCGACCCGCTCACCCTGGGCTTCTCCCGCCAGGCGATGATCGGCATCAAGTGCGAGGGCGACCTGGAGACGGTCGCCGACGAGCTGTCGGCGATCAAGGAGATCGACTACGTCGTGCTGACCGCCGGGTCGCTCGACATCATGGTCGAGGTGGTCTGCGAGAGCGACCAGCACCTGCTGGAGATCCTCGGCAAGATCCGCGCCATCCCCACCGTGCGCGCCACCGAGACCTTCGTCTACCTCAAGCTGCACAAGCAGACCTACTCCTGGGGCACCCGCTGACACCGTCTTCCGGGACATCCCGCCGGCGCCGCCCCCCGGGGCACCCCGCCGACCCGGGGCACCCTGCCGACCCGGGGCACCCTGCCGACACCGTCCTCCGGCGCGCTCACCGGCCGAGGCGGGCCTCCATCACCCCCGCCAGGTCGGCCAGGAACTCGTCGACCTCGGCGACCGCGTACCCCGGCCGCAGCATCACCGTGGCGAACCTGGCCTCGCGCACGTCATCGGCGCTGAGAGGCCGTTCGGTGGTACCGCGCAGGGTGGCCACGACCCGGTCGAGGAAGGCGTCGACCTCCTCCTCCCGGTAGCCCATGCCGAGACGTCCGGGCCGGAACGCGACCCGCTCGATCCGGGCGGCGTGCTCCTCGGCGTCACCGGGGCCGAGGACGCCCGGCGGCCCCGCGGCCCGGGGGTACGCGCCGGGCTCCGGGCCCTGCTCGCCGTACGCCGGATCCGGGTCGCCGTGCGCCGCGTCCCGGTCGCCGTGCGCCGGGTCCGGGAGGGCCGACCCCGGCTGCGCGCCCGATGTCCCGGGCTCGGGCCACTCCGTCACCCCGGGCGCGGCCTGCCGGGGCACCGAAGGCTCCTGGCCGCCGGGCGGACCGTCCCACGCGATCTGTACGGTCTCGGTCTGAGCGGCCTGGGCTGCCTGAGCGGCCTCGGTTGCCTGAGCGGCCTCGGTTGCCTGAGCGGCATGAGCGGCATGAGCGGCATGCGCGGCCCGGGCGGCCCCCGCGACCCGGCCGGACTGCGCGGGCTGCGCGGACTGCGCCACCTGCGCCGTCCGTACCCCCTGGCCGATTCGCGCGGTCTGCTCGACCCGTGCGGTCTGCCCGGCCTGACCGGCCTTCGCGGTCTGTCTCGTCTCTATCGCGACGATGAACGCCTCAAGCGCGAAATCAACGGCGATCTCGTGGTAACCGCCGAGCTTCGTACGAAAACGGGCGTCGCGGATCTCGTCCGCGGTGATCGGCTCCCCTTCCAGGGAGCCCCTGCCGAGGGTGCCCTCGATCCGGCGAATCAGCAGATCCACCTGATCGGGGTCATATCCCATACGCACCCCGAGAACCCGTGGAAAGCGGTTCAATCCCGCATCCTTTCGCCTTTTCCCGATCGGCCTTTACCGCAGGGAATCCATTCTGAGGGGAATCACCGGACAAAAGCGAGAGATCCCGACGGTATCGCGGACGGGCGTGGATTCCGGCCCCGCCCGTTCATCCGTCCGGCCGGGCTTCGCCCCTCAAGACCGGGCCCTTCAAGACCGGGCCCTTCAAGACCGGGCCCTTCAAGACCGGGCCCTTCAAGACCGGACGGAATCTCGTACCGGAGGATCGGACAGGACTTCGTTCCGGAAGGGCGGGGTGGTTTCGTCCCGGAAGGCCGGACGGTGAAACGAGTGATCACGGTAAGGTTGCGGCTTATGCGGCTCTCCACGGTGTCCTTTCGATACTCGCGCCGTGGCCCGTGGATCCTCAAGGACGTCGAGCTCACCCTCCCCTCCGGCTCCGTCGTCGAGGTCACCGGCCGCAACGGAGCCGGGAAGTCGACGCTGCTGCGCCTGCTGGCGGGATTCGTCCCCCCGTCCCGCGGCACGATCCCCGACCGGCCCGCCGTCGTCGGCTACGCCCCCGACGTGTTCCCGGTCGGCCAGCCGTTCACCGCCGCCGACTACCTGGCCCACATGTGCAGGATCCGGGGCGTGTCCCCGGCTTCCGCCACGGACCTGGCGGGACGGCTGAACGCGACCCACCTGCTCGACCAGCCGCTCGGCGACCTGTCCAAGGGCAGCGCGCAGAAGATCGGGATCATCCAGTCGCTGCTGGCCTCTCCGGACCTGCTGATCCTGGACGAACCCTTCGCCGGGCTCGACGAGCAGACCCGGGCCGAACTTCCCGTGATCATCGGCGAGATCGCCGCCCGTGGCGGGGCGGTCGTGGTCAGCGACCACCAGAACCAGCTCCGGGACTTCCCCGGCGCCGAGCACTGGCTCGTCGCCGACGGCGGCGTCACCGTCGGCACCCCCTCGGTTCCCTCCCCGCCCGGCGGCCGGACGTCCCCGCCCCCGCCGGCCCCCTCGGCGGAACCGTCGTCCTCGTCCCGGGACGTCTCGCAGGGGCCGCCCCCGCGGGTGGTCATCGAGGTGGTCGTGGACGCGCACGAGGCCGACGAGGTCGAGCAGAAGCTCCGCGCCGACGGCTACCTCACCAGGCGGTCATCGTGATCCACCTCGTACGCTTCAAGCTCGCCGCCTACGGCCGCTCGCACCGGCTGCTCCAGCCGACGATCGGGCTGTTCGTGATGCTGGTGATCTTCTACTCCACGCTCACCCCGCCCGGCAAGGAGCTCACCGCCTACGCCGACTCGGCCGGGCTGCTGATCCTCGTCTTCGCCTGGGCCGCCCGGGGACTGCTCGACACCGAGCCCTCCACCCAGCGGCTGATCTCCATGACGGCGGCCGGGCGTCCGGGCCGCGAGATCGGCGCGGGGCTGCTCGCCGCGCTGGCCGTCAACCTCGGTCTCGCCGCGATCGCGGTCGGGTTCCCGCTGCTCCACGGCTTCGCCGCCATGCCGGCCCCCGCCGACCTGGCGCGCGGCGTCGCGCTGCACCTGCTCGGCCTGGGCACCGGAACGGCCCTGGGCGCGCTGACCAGCCGCCCGATCCTGGCCTCCCCCGCCGTCTCGATGCTCGTCCTGTTCGGCGGCTACGTCGTGCTCCTGCTGGTCAGCCTCACCCCCGTGGGCCGCCTGGTGGTCCCGATCATGCCGTGGATGCGCGCCGCCAACGCCGGAGTGCTCGACACCGTCCTGCTGCCCATCTCCGCCGCCACCCTCTTCTGGATCGCCGCGAGCCTCCTGCTGTACGCGCGCCTGCGCCGCCTGAACCCCTGAACGACCCCGTGGCGTCCGACACGGATGCCGAGGGCGCCGGACCGGCCACGAGCGGATCGCCCGGACGTTCACCCGTGCGGGGCGGCGACCTCCCAGAGTGCGCTCACCGGCATGGCCCGCATGCGGTCACCGAACGGGAACGTCCGCATGGCGCCCCCGTCACGAGGGTGACACGAGTATCGGACAGGACCTCCTCGACGGTTTTCCCCGCGCGTCGCGGAAGCACTTTCCCAAGAGGCGTCCGTGAGTCGCTGACCACGGGAAGAGCATGGCATATCTCGGATTCGCCGGCAGGATGGTCGCAAGGTGGCTGACAGAATGGTCGGAGAGTTGCCGACAGGATGGCCGCAGGGTCGCTGACACGATGGTCGCTCGATGACCGGTTCCCTGGCCGCCCTTTCGTGAGGAGCGCGGTCGGGAGCGGCGCACCGGAATCCCTGCCGATCACACAGGCCCGATATCCTGTCTCACAGGATATGCTGTTCGCATGAGCCAACGCACGATGACGGAACCCGCGTTCCTCGTCCTCACGGCACTGGTCGACGCTCCACGGCACGGCTACGGCATCGTGCAGGAGGTCGAGAGGCTCTCGGGCGGGCGGGTGGAGTTGAAGATCGGCACACTGTACGGCGTGCTGGACCGGCTGGCCGCCGACGAGCTGGTGGCGCTGGACCGCGAGGAGGCGCAGCAGGGGCGGCTGCGCCGCTACTACCGGCTCACCGAGTCCGGGGCACGGGCACTGGAGGCCGAGGCCGCGCGGCTGGCGGAGAACGTCAGGAGCGCGCGCGAACGGCTGCGCCTCCGGCACGCGGGGGGTGTGGCGTGAGCCTGCTGGAGGACCGCTACCGGCGCGTGCTGCGCCTGCTGCCCGCCTCCTACCGCGCCGAGCGGGAGGAGGAGATGGTCTGCGCCTTCATGGAGGGGTCGGCCGGCCTCACCGACGCCGACGACCCCCGGCCCCGCTGGTCGGAGGTCGCCAGCGTGGCCGCCCTGTCGCTGAGGGTACGACTGGGCGGCGCCGGCGCGGCACCGCGCTTCCTCGCCTGGGGCCGGGCGGTCCGCCTGGCGGCCGTGCTCGGGCTGCTCTTCCACGCCACGATGAGCTGCGCCTGGTTCCTGGAGACCGTGCGGGGTTCCCTGAGCACCGGCCGGCCGGCCGTCCCCGGCGAGGTCTGGTCCGAGCAGTGGCTGTCGGGCACCGCGCAGATACTCGGCTACCTGCTGTGGATCGCGGTCTTCGGCACGCTCGTGCGCGGCCACCCCCGCACCGCGAAGATCCTGGCACTGCTCGCCCTGGTGTCGTTCTACGGCCCCCTCGCCCAGGGCGGGCACGGGACCGGCAACGCCGTCGTGTACGGCCTGCTGTTCGCGGTGCCCGTCCTGGCCCTGGTGACCGGTTTCCACCGCGACGCGCCGCCACCGCGTCATCCCCGCTGGACGGCCGCCCTGCCCGTCCTCGCCGGCGTCCCGCTGCACGTGCTCCTGAGCGTGCTCGGCTCGCCGGGAATGTCACGGACCGTCGACTGGCACCTCTGGTCGTGGCTGTGGCCGTGGCTGAGCACCTCGGGGACGGCCTGCCTGGCGTTCCTGGTCGCGAGCGCGATCTGCCTGGGAAGGCGTCCGCGGGCTCCGGGCGGGCGTGACCCCGCGCTGCCGCTGGCACTGGCCGTCCTGTCCGTGTCGGTGGTGCTCGCCCGCGTCGCCTTCCTGACCGTCGACGCCGTCGACCCGGCCACCCGCGTCATGGCGGCCGTGAACATCGGACAGCTCGTCGCGGTGCTGCTGTGCGGCCTGGCACTCACCCGCGTGGCGGTCAGGGCCCTGCCCGCACCGCCACGGGTGCCCGACGTCCCCCCGTCGTCGCCCTCCGGCTGACGGCCCGGCGACGCGGGGGCTACTCGGCGGCGGCGAGCTGGCCGCAGGCACCGTCGATCTCACGGCCCCGGGTGTCGCGGACCGTCACCGGCACCCCGTGGAACTCCAGGCGCCGGACGAAGGCCCGCTCGTCCTCCGGGCGGGAGGCCGTCCACTTGGAGCCCGGGGTCGGGTTGAGCGGGATCAGGTTGACGTGCACCAGCTTGTTCTTGATCAGCTTGCCGAGCAGGTCGGCCCGCCACTCCTGGTCGTTGATGTCCTTGATCAGCGCGTACTCGATGGAGACGCGGCGCTTGGTCCTGGCGGCGTAGTCCCAGGCCGCGTCCAGGACCTCGGCGACCTTCCAGCGGGTGTTGATCGGCACCAGGGTGTCGCGCAGTTCGTCGTCGGGGGCGTGCAGCGAGAGCGCCAGCGTGACCGGCAGGCCCTCCGCGGCGAGCTTGCCGATCGCCGGGACCAGGCCGACCGTGGAGACGGTCACGCCGCGGGCGGAGATGCCCAGGCCGTCGGGGGCGGGCTCGACCAGCCGGCGGACGGCGCCGATCACCGCCTTGTAGTTGGCCAGCGGCTCGCCCATGCCCATGAAGACCACGTTGCTGACCCGCCCGGGACCGCCCGGGACCTCACCGGCCGCGAGGGCCCGCGCACCGGCGACGACCTGCTCGACGATCTCGGCGGTGGTCATGTTGCGGGTCAGGCCCGCCTGCCCGGTGGCACAGAACGGGCAGTTCATGCCGCAGCCCGCCTGCGACGAGACGCACATGGTCGTCCGGTCGGTGTAGCGCATCAGGACCGACTCGACCAGCGCGCCGTCGAAGAGCCGCCACAGCGTCTTGCGGGTGGTGCCGGCGTCGGTGGTCATCTCCCGGACCGGGGTCAGCAGCGTGGGGAAGAACGCCTCGGCGAGCTTCTCCCTGGCCGCGGCAGGCAGGTCCGTCATCAGCTCCGGGTCGCCGGTGAGCCTCTCGAAGTAGTGCCGGGAGAGCTGGTCGGCGCGGAACGGCTTCTCGCCCAGCTCGGCGACGGCCGCCCGGCGCTCGGCCATGGTCAGGTCGGCCAGGTGGCGGGCGGGCTTGGCCCGGCGCGGCGCCACGAAGGTGAGCTGGCCGGGTACGGGGGTCCCGGGCGGGCTGACACTCGACAAGTCCAACGCCTTCTCTCGACGGTTACGCGAATACTCGAAGCGGTGCCCGACCGTGATCTAAAGTCCGAAGATATGGCGACAAACCGCTCTACGGGAGAGCGGGGAGACGGCGTCGAGGTCATACTCACCGACGTCAATCCCTACGGGAGCCGCACCCTGGTGGTCGAACGCGACGAGACTTCCTCGGTAGCTTACCTGTGCGGGTCACAGGGAACGGTGCACGGAGCCGTCTGGCTGGCCAACCACGGCCCGGCACCGGACACGATCGACCCGGCCCGCCTGACCTCCGAACTGCCCCCGGTCGTGCCCCGGGC
Organism: Streptosporangium sp. NPDC050148; assembly: GCF_055586505.1. Lineage (NCBI taxonomy): Bacteria > Bacillati > Actinomycetota > Actinomycetes > Streptosporangiales > Streptosporangiaceae > Streptosporangium > Streptosporangium sp. NPDC050148. The sequence continues at coordinate 22,114 of NZ_JBVJIA010000032.1, forward strand.
CGACACCCGGCACCCCGGCGGCAGAGGCCCCCTGGGCACCCTGCGGGCCCTGTGGTTCGAGGAGGGCGACGGCGTCGCCCTGTACGAGAACGACGATCTGCTCGCGGTCATTCCGGGCTGGGCGGACATGAGCAGGGGGATGCCCGGCTACTCCCGGGACGCGGTGGGCGAGTCCCCGTTCGCCTGGCCCCTGCGGGAGGCCCAGGACGGCCTGGCCCCCCGGATCGCCCAGGCCCGCTCCTACTGGGAGTGGCGCCGGGGCGACGGCGCCTGGGCCACCTTCCAGCAGTTCGTGATGGGTCACCTGGACCGCGCGGTCGGTCCCGCAGGCAGGTTCTGGGACGCCGCGGGCGAGCGGTTGCCGACCGTGGGCATCACCGAACGGCCACCCGAGGGGAGCAGGGACCACACGATCCTGTCCACGGTCGGGATGAGCTGCCAGCGGATGCCCACCGTGGAGCAGTACATCGACCGGCCCGACGCCTGCGCCCGGGTGGAGCTCGCCGTCGCCACCCCCGGGGACGCCCGCGACGCCGCCCGGCTCTTCCTGTGGCTGGGACAGTACCCCTGGCACTCGGTCACCTGGCTGGGCCACGGCCACACCGCCCGCTGGTACCACCGGCCCGAGACCTTCCCGCTCGGCCCCGCCTACGGCGGCGTCATCATGCTGACCGGCCTGCCCGGTCTGCCCGACCTGTCGGGCTTCTCGTTCGGCGGGGACTCCGTCCAGTGGCTCTGGCTCGTCCCCCTCACCCCCGGCGAGCTGGACCTGGTCTCGGCACGGGGCCACCGGGCGGTGCTCCCCCGGCTCTCCGCGACCCGGCTGACCGGCGACGGCTGACCGTCCGTCCTCCGCTCCGTAGGCCGTACCCTGCCCGGGCCGTACCGGCACGGCCTGCGGAGCGGAGCGCGGGACGGCGGGGACGGACGGCGCGGTCCGTGACGGGTGGTGCGGCCCGGCCGGTGGCGCGGGCGGGCTCAGGCCAGCAGGGTGAGCAGCACCCAGACCGGGATCAGCGCCGCCACCATGGAGTCGAGGCGGTCCATCATGCCGCCGTGGCCGGGCAGCACGCTTCCCATGTCCTTGACGCCGAGATCGCGTTTGATCACCGACTCGACCAGGTCACCCAGGGTGGCGAAGACCACGATCACCGCGCCGATCAGGACGCCCTTCCAGATCTCCTCCTGCAGCAGCCACGCCACCAGCCAGCCGCCCACCGCCATGCAGGCCAGCGCCGAACCGGCGAAGCCCTCCCAGGTCTTCTTGGGACTGATCACCCGCGCCATCGGGTGGCGGCCCAGCGATATCCCGGCGAAGTAGCCGCCGATGTCGCTCGCGGCCGTGGTGGCGATGAAGACCACCACCCGTCCCGGACCGTCGTCCGGGTCGGCGAGGAGCAGCGCGACGAACCCGGCGAGCAGCGAGGGATAGACGACGACCAGGATCGTCGCGGTGATGTCGCGGACGTAGTTCTCGGTGCCCTTGAACATCCGCCAGATCATCAGCACCAGCACGGTCATCGCGAAGACGCCGACCAGCCAGGTGGCCCCGCCCCAGGACGAACCGGTCAGCTCAGAGCCCCAGTACGCACCGGCCAGCATGGCGGCCATGCCGGCCAGCACCGGGATCAGCGGCACCTTGATGCCCCGGACCTCGAACGACCGCACCAGCTCGGTCACGCCGATGCCCACCGCCGCGATCACCACTGCAAGGAAGAGCACCTTTACGAAGTAGAGGGAGAGGATGATGACCGCAGCCAGAGCGAGCCCCACCGCCACGGCGACGGGAAGGTTCCGGCCGGTACGGCTACTGCCCGCCACGGGTTCCACAGGGGTCCTACTTTCCTACACGCACAAAATCCCTGTCCCGCACGGGCGGCCCGCGCGGGACAAGGATCAGGACTCAGACCTCGAGAAGTTCGGCTTCCTTGTGCTTGAGCAGCTCATCGATCTTGGCGACGTGCTTCTGGGTGAGGTCGTCGAGCTCCTTCTCCGCGCGGCGCACCTCGTCCTCACCGGCCTCGCCTTCCTTGATCATCTTGTCCAGGGTCTCCTTCGCGCTGCGACGGATGTTGCGGATCGAGACCTTGGACTGCTCCGCCTTGTTCCTGGCGACCTTGATGTACTCCCTGCGGCGCTCCTCCGACAGCTCGGGGAAGGCCACCCGGATCACGGCTCCGTCGTTGCCGGGGTTCACCCCCAGGTCGGAGTTGCGGATCGCCTTCTCGATCGCGGCCATCGAGCCCTTGTCGAAGGGCTGGATGATGACCATGCGCGCCTCGGGCACGTGGAACGAGGCAAGCTGCTGAATGGGGGTGGGCGTCCCGTAGTACTCAGCGCTGATCTTGTTGAACATCGACGGGGTGACACGGCCCGTGCGGATGGCCGCGAAGTCGTCCTTCGCCACCGAAACGGCCTTGTCCATCTTTTCCTCGGCTTCGAGGAGGGTTTCGTCGATCACAGCGGCTCCCTGTCTTCTCGGTCACTCCCCATCCTCACGCACTTCGCGGGACGCCATCACCGCGGTGGCCCGCCCGGGGCCGCCATGGCTCGCGTACCACTCCGCTCGCTGCGTCAGGTTCGCATCCTGTCTTCTCGCTCGATCACCACCGGGGCGCGTCGGGCTCACGTCCGCTCCGCCCGCCCCGGGGCTCGCTCCCGCGCTAGTGCGCCGGGCTCACCAGCGTCCCGATCTTCTCACCGCGCACCGCGCGCAGGATGTTGCCCTCACCCATGAGGTCGAAGACCACGATGGGAAGGTTGTTGTCCATGCACAGGCTGATGGCGGTGGCGTCCATGACCCCGAGACCGCGGGTCAGCACCTCACCGTATTCGAGGTGATCGAACCGGACGGCGTCGGGGTTCTTGCGGGGGTCGTCGTCGTAGACGCCGTCCACCTGGGTGCCCTTGAGCAGCGCCTCGGCACCGATCTCCAGCGCCCGCTGCGCGGCGCAGGTGTCGGTGGAGAAGAACGGCGAGCCGAGCCCCGCCCCGAAGATGACCACGCGGCCCTTCTCCAGGTGGCGGATGGCCCGGCGGGGCAGGAACGGCTCGGCGACCTGCTGCATGGTGATCGCGGTCTGGACGCGGGTGTCGACGCCCCGCTTCTCCAGGAAGTCCTGGAGGGCCAGGCAGTTGATGACCGTGCCGAGCATGCCCATGTAGTCGGCCCTGGCCCGGTCCATGCCGCGCTCGGCCATGGCCGCGCCGCGGAACATGTTCCCGCCGCCCACGACCACCGAGACCTGCACGCCGCCGCGTACGGCCTCGGCGATCGAGTCGGCGAGGTGCCCGACGACGCCGGGGTCGATGCCCAGCGGCTCGCCGCCGGCGAACGCCTCACCGGACAGCTTCAACATCACCCGCTTCCAGCGGAGCGGGTCCGGATACGAAGAAACCGCCGGCGTAGCGGGTCCTGGATTCTCCTGCACGACGGCGGCCTCCTCGTTCGGTGCTCTGCGTGAAGAGCGGATGTCAGGGACCGGTCAGGGACTAGGCCTGGCCGACCTTGAAACGGACGAAGGCCTGGACCTTGACACCGTTCTCGTCCGCGAACTTCGCCACGGACTTCTTGTTGTCCTTGACGAAGGACTGCTCAAGGAGCGTGAAGTCCTTGTACCAGCCGTTGATCCGGCCATCGACGATCTTGCCGATGGCGGCCTCGGGCTTGCCCTCGTCGCGGGTCATCTCCTCGAAGAGCGCCCGCTCCTTCTCGACGACGTCGGCCGGGACCTCGGCGGGGCTGAGGTACTTGGGGGCCATCGCCGCGGCGTGCTGCGCGATGTCCTTGGCGACGTCGGCGTTGGCGGTGTCGAGCTGCACGAGCACGCCGACCGCCGGGGGGAGCTGGGGGTCGGTCTTGTGCATGTACGAGCCGATGAAGCCGCCCTCGAGCACGGCGAACCTGCGGATCTCGATCTTCTCGCCGAGCGCGGCGTTGGCCTCGTCCAGGTGCGCCTTGACGCTCCTGCCGTCCAGGTCGGACTCGAGCAGCGAGGGCACGTCGGCCGGCCTGGAGGCCAGGACGTGCGTCACGACCTGGGCCGCGAGCTCCTGGAACCGCTCGCCCTTGGCGACGAAGTCGGTCTCGCAGTTGAGCTCCAGCAGCGCCGCGGCGGAGTCGCCGTCCTGCTTGAGGGCGACCAGGCCGTTGGAGGCGGTACGGGCCTCACGCTTGCCGACGTCCTTGGCCCCCTTGAGACGGAGGAGTTCGACCGCGCGGTCGAAGTCACCCTCGGACTCCTCGAGAGCCTTCTTGCAGTCCATCATGCCGGCGGCGGTCAGCTCACGAAGCCGCTTGACGTCGGCCATGTTCACGGAAGCCATTGTCTTTTCCTCGTGGGAATCGTCGTGGATCGGGTGGGTGCCCCCGACTGGGCGGGCACCCACCCGGAAGGGTCGTGCGGGTCGTACGGCCGCACAGGACCGTACGAGGAGGAACTAGGCCTGCTTCTCGGTGTTCTCGCCGTTCTCGGCGTTCACTGCGTTCTCGCTGTTCCCGGTGCCGTCGCCCTCGGCGGCCGGGGCCGTCTCGGCGGGGGCCTCGGCGGTCTCCGCGGGAGCGTCGGCCTCCTCGGCGTTCACTGCGTTCTCGGTGCCGTCGCCCTCGGCGGCCGGGGCCGTCTCGGCGGGGGCGGCGGTCTCGTCGCTGCGGGTCAGCAGCTCCTGCTCCCACTCGGCCAGCGGCTCGGCGCCACCGGCGACGGCCGGCTTGTCGTCGCCGCCGCGGTTGGCGCCGGCGCGTGCCATGAGACCGGCGGCGACGGCGTCGGCGACGACGCGGGTCAGCAGGCCGACGGCGCGGATGGCGTCGTCGTTACCCGGGATCGGGTAGTCGACCTCGTCGGGGTCGCAGTTGGTGTCGAGAATGGCCACGACCGGGATGTGAAGCTTGCGAGCCTCACTGATCCCGATGTGCTCCTTCTTGGTGTCGACGATCCACACCGCGCTGGGGATCCGGGACATGTCGCGGATGCCGCCCAGGGTGCGCTCCAGCTTCTCCTTCTCGCGGCGGCGCATGAGGAGCTCCTTCTTCGTGAGCCCCGAGGCGGCCACGTTGTCGAAGTCGAGTTCCTCCAGCTCCTTCAGGCGCTGGAGCCTCTTGTGCACGGTGGAGAAGTTGGTCAGCATGCCACCCAGCCAGCGCTGGTTGACGTACGGCATCCCGACGCGGGCGGCCTGCTCGGCGATGGCCTCCTGCGCCTGCTTCTTCGTGCCGATGAACATGATCGTGCCGCCGTGCGCGACGGTCTCCTTGACGAAGTCGTAGGCCCGGTCGATGAAGGCCAGCGACTTCTGCAGGTCGATGATGTAGATGCCGTTGCGCTCGGTGAAGATGAAGCGCTTCATCTTCGGGTTCCAGCGGCGCGTCTGGTGGCCGAAGTGCACGCCGCTCTCGAGCAGCTGTCGCATGGTGACGACGGGGGTGGACATTGATTGTCCTCCAGGTCGGGGCGCCCATCGCTGGGCGCTGTTCTCGGTTGGACGCGACGACCAGCGGCCGTCGCCCTGATGCCCCGCACCGGACCCGGCCGGGCTCTCACCCGGACCGAAGGGACCGCGGTTCTCGACGGGGCATGCGAAGTCGGCCCGTGACTCACAGGCCACCAAAAAGTGTACCCGTAACCGGGCCTCCCCCCGACCCGTGACCTCCGGGCCGGTCCGGCCCCCCCGCGGGTGACACCCGGGCGGGCCCGGTCCCCGGAACAGGCCGTTCGGGCCCCGGACGACCCGGAAAGGCCGCGCGCGCGGGTGCGGGGCCCTCCGGGAGGCGCACGACGGACCCGGGCACCGCCGGACATACCGCGCGTGCCGCGTGGGCAGGGTCAGGCGTCCCTGGGGATGCCGTGCGGGCGCCGCCGGGCGCGCGGGAAGAGGCTGACCTGAGCCTCGGCGACCCTGGCCCCGGCGGGGGCGTCCGCCCGGTCCCTGACCGTGGTCTTGTAGGGGGCGAGCAGCTCGTCGATCCGCTCGTTCAGCCACCTCAGCTCCTCGGCGTCCACCAGCAGGATCGCCCGGTTGAACATCGCGGCCTCCCGCCACTGCCTGGACTCCCGCTCCAGGGCCTCCAGCCCCCGGGTGGCCTCGTCCGCCGCCTGGTCCCGGAACGCCTTGATCAGGAACTCCTTGGCGGCCCGGACGTCCGGGCCGTCCTCGGGGTCGGGGCTGACGCTCAGGCCCGACCCGCTGGAGCGCCACAGGCGCTCCCTGCCGTCACCGCGGTCGGGCGCGTCCTCGACGAAGCCGTACTTGGCGAGCATCCGCAGGTGGTAGCTGGCCGCGCTGGGCGTGACCCCGACCACCTCGGCCATCTCGGTCGCGGTGCAGGGTCCCTCGGCCTGGAGGCGGTTCAGGATCGCGAGCCGCGCGGGATGCGCCAGCGCGCGCATCGCCGTGGGATCGGTGAGGGACTTGCGCTTCGGCACCTCGGTCATGTGCAGACCGTACCCACTCCAGATGTGAAGGGTTGTCTTCATATGTGTGAAGGATTACCTTCACACATATGAAGCATTTCCTTCAGACTTTCCGGCGGGCCTCCCGGAGCCCGGAGGACCCCGTGCCCCCCGCCGGCCGTCCCGTACCGCTCAGGAGGCAGCGCGACTACCGGCTGCTGTTCACCGCCCGCGCCGTCACCGAGACGGGCACCGAGATCTCCCGGCTGGCGGTGCCGCTGACCGCCGCCGCCCTGCTGGGCGCCTCCCCCGCCCAGATGGGCGCGCTCACCGCCGCGACCTCGCTGCCCCACCTGCTGTTCGGCCTCCAGGCCGGAGCCCTCGCCGACCGGCTGAGACGGCACCGCCCGGTCATGGTCGGCTGCGACCTGGTCTCCGCGCTCGCCATGGCGACCGTTCCGGCGGCCTGGGCCGTGGGCATGCTGACCGTCCCCTGGCTGGTCGCGGTGGCGTTCGTCGTCGGCACCTGCTCGGCGATCTTCAGGGCGGCCGCCTTCCCGCACCTGACCACGGTGGTGCCCGAGAGCCGGCGGACCGAGGCGCTCGCGGGCTTCCAGTCCGCCTTCGCGGTGGCCACCGTCGGCGGCCCCGGCCTGGCCGGCCTGCTCGTCCAGCTGATCACCGCGCCGTTCGCGCTCCTGGTCGACGCGCTCTCGTTCCTGGCCTCGGCGTTCCTGATCCGGTCGATCGCGGCACCGGAGAACCACGTCCCGGCTCCCCCGCGCGGCATGTGGACCGAGATCCGCGAGGGTCTGGGCGCGGTGGCCCGTAACCCGGTGCTGCGCGCGCTCTGCGGCGCCGGGGTCACGATCAACTTCTTCGGCGGCGCGTTCATGGCGCTGTTCGTGATCTACGCCCTCACCGTGGTGCACCTGCCGGCAGGGCTGATCGGAGCGGTCACCGTCTGCTTCGGCGTCGGCGGCCTGCTGGGCGCGGCCGTCGTACCGCGGCTGACCAGGAGGTTCGGCGAGAACGCCGTCGTGACCTGTGCCGCGCTGCTCTTCCCGATCGACTTCGCGACCACCGCCCTGGTCTCGGGGCCGCCCTGGCGCAGTTTTCTGTTCCTGGCCGTCAGCGCGGTGATCTCCGGCCTCGGCGTCGTGGCCTTCTCCATCTGCATGGGCACCATCACCCTGCGCGAGGCCCCCGCCGAGCTGCGCGGCCGGGTCAACGCCACGCAGTCGTTCATGATCCAGGGCGTCGTCACCCTGGGCGGTCTCGGTGGCGGCCTGGCCGGCGAGCTGCTGGGGCTGCGCCCGGTGTTCTGGATCTCCGCGGCCGGAGTGCTGACCGCGACCGGCTGGATCCTGCTCTCCCCGCTCCGCCACTTCTCCGCGGCGCGTACGCCGTGATCCTTCGGGATCCTCCGTTTTCCTCTGGATTCCTCGGTTTCCCCCGGGTTCTTCCGGGTTCCTCCGCGGGTGGGCGCGACCTGCCGAACCCGGGCCGACCCGAAGGACCGGCGGATCGCGGCCGGCGGACCACGGCCGGCTCACCACGGCCGGCTCACCACCAGGCGGGCGGGTGCTCTCCCTGCCGGGGAGGCGGGCTCGACCAGTACGGCGACCTTCCGCCGACCGTACCCGGGGGCCGGAGGTGGGTGAGGCGCCCGAAGGCGCTCTCCGTCTCCTGGAGCAGATCGGTGACGTCCGGCTCCGGTGTCGCCGCGCCGTCGAGGCGGCCGAGACCGTCCAGCCAGTGCGCGGTACGGGCCAGGGAGAGCTCCACCCTCCAAGAGCCGCCCTCGGCGGACCGGCGAAGCAGCCCGGCCACCGCGCCGAAGGCCGCCAGATGGCCGGTGGCGTGATCGAGGACCTGGGCGGGCAGCGGACACGGCCGCGAGCCGTCACCGCCCTCGTGGGCGATACCACAGGCCATCTGCACCAGGCTGTCGAACCCCCGCCTGCCCGCCCACGGCCCGTGCCCGCCGTACGCCGAGATGTCCACGCACACGATCCCGGGCCTGATCGCCGCCAGTTCCCGGGGACCGAACCCGAGCGCTTCCAGCGCCCCCGGCCGGTACGACTGCACGAACACGTCCGCCCCGGCCACCAGGGCGCGTAACCCGGCCCTTCCCTGTCGCGTCCTGAGGTCCAGGTGACAGGAGCGCTTGCCGAACGCGGAGCCGATCACCGCCCCGGGCACCTCGGGAAGGTGTCCGGCCCCGACCCGGAGCACCCGGGCCCCGTGCGAGGACAGCACACGCGTGGCGTAGGGACCGGAGAGCACCCTCGTCAGGTCGAGCACCCGGACCCCTTCCAGCGCCCGCTCGCCCCCGGCCCCAGGCCACGCGTCCGTCCCGCCCCTCGCCTCGATTCCACCTCTCGCCTCGAAGCCGTCAGAGCCGTCAGAGCCGACGGAGCCGACGGAGCCGACGGAGCGGTCAGGGCCGTCAGGGCGGTCGGGGTCATCAGAGCCGTCGGGGTCATCAGAGCCGTCGGGGCCATCGAGGCCGTCGGGGCCATCGATGCGGGTCAACCGGACGAGCGGTGACGCGGCCACCGCCCGGGACTGCGGGTGCCGCCGCCACTCGGCGCGGTCGCGCATGGCCGCGGCACATCCTCCCGCTCTGGTCACCGCCTCCTCGATCTCGACGGCGCCGCGACCTGCGCAGGCGCGGATGACGGCGTCCACGTCCGCACCGGCCGGTAGGTCCAGCGCCATAAGGGCGGCATCGCGATGGTGATCGAAATTGCAGTGCAGCCGGACCCAGCCGTCCGCGGTCCGGTAGTCGCCCGACAGGGGAGCCCACAGATCCACGGGTGCCCCGTCGATCCTGAGATGACGCTCGTCCCGGAAGGCCACCGCCGCCTCCCGCACGTCCACCGCGGCCTCGCTCCCGTCACCCCGGAACGCCGCGACCGCCGCGGTGGCGGCTCCGACCGCGATGGCAGCGGCCGTCCCCACCCGGAAGACCGAGGGCAGCACCGGGTCGCTCCCGCTCACCCGGAGCGGCGGCAGCGTGATCCCCAGCTCCGCGGCCAGCTCACGAACATGGTCTTCGACCACGTGCCCCTCCTTCCGGCGGCCTGTCCACAGAATCGCGTTCGGCGCCGTCGTCCTGCTGTGGGATCCCCATGCTCACATCCATGAGATCCGTCCACGCTCTGGGGCTGCCGATCCTGCTGTGCCCACTGGTCCCGGCATCGGCATCGGCGCCGGCATCGGTGGTGGCATCGGCGCCGGTGGTGGCGTCGGCATCGGTGGTGGAGTCGGTGCCGGCCGGCGTCCACCTGCCGACCTCCCGGCCCGGCATGCGAACGACCGGCCATGTCGCCACTTCGGAGGCGGCCCCCTCCCGGCTGGCAACGAACGCGCCGGGAACGACGCCTAAGGCAGGAACGGGGCCGGCAAGGACGACGCCCTCGGTGGGGACGCCCCCGGCGAGAACAACGCTCACGGCAGGAGCGGCCGCAGTGAGAACAATGCCTTCAGCGGGAACGGCCCCGGTAGGAACAACGCCCTCAGCGGGAACGGCCCCGGTAAGAACAATGCCCTTAGCGGGAACGGGCTCGGCGAGAACGACGCGTCCGGATCGGGGCTCCGCCTTACCCTGGAGGTGGCCGCTCGCCGGGCGGCCACGGATGCCTCGCGGGTTCGCGCCACCGCCGCGACCGTGGCTGGCGGGCCACCGGGGCGTCGATCTCGTCGCCTCCCCCGGGGCCGAGGTGTACGCCGCGGGAGAGGGGACGATCGGTTACGCGGGACGGCTCGCCGGGCGGGGGGTGGTGACCGTGCTCCACCGTTCCGGCCTGCGAACGACCTACCTGCCGGTCCGGCCCACGGTGAGACGCGGGCAGACGGTCGACGCCGGGGACGTGATCGGTGTTCTCGAGGACGTCCCGGGTCACTGTGCCGCCACCTGCCTGCACTGGGGTCTGCTCAGAGGCCGCGCCTACCTCGACCCCCTGCTCCTCCTCGGCCACGGCCAGGTCCGCCTGCTCCCCCTCCGGCCCACCACCCCGCCCCCGTCCTCGCCCCCTCCCGGCGTACAGCCGTGACCGGAGAGCGACACCGGACGACCTCGTGTCCGAGCGATCACCCCTATCAGGGAAAGGGTCGACCGCGTCTCCCGATGCCCGGCCTGCCAGGCACCGGGCACAGCACGGGCACGGGCACAGCACGGGCACGGGCACAGCACGGGCACGGGCACGTCTCTGGGCAGTACCGCCGCACGCGGCCACCAGGGTTCACCGATCTGATGGAGCGCAAAGGTCGATCGAGGCGTGGTGCCTTACCGGCCCGGCGCGCGGGAGCCGTACGCCGGACCGAACACCACCAGCAGCGCCAGGTCCTCGGTCACCTCGTCGAACCGGTGCTCCTCACCCGCCGGCACAAAGATCACCGCACCGGGGCCCACCTCGGCCGTACCGCCGGGTGTCACGATCTTGGCACGCCCCGCGGTGACCACGTAGATCTCGTCCTCGGTATGCGGACTCTGGTCGTCGATCCCGCCGACGGGAATGCAGTACGTTCCCACCGACAGATCCGGTGTCCTCAGCTGCTCCACCCAGTCGTTGACCGCTCCGGCGGCGGGTGGCGCCCATGTCCCCGCGCCTTCGATGATCTGCATGGCGGAAGCATAGTCACAGCCCACCTCCGGCCATCGCGGCGTGCCCGACCGGGCGGGGTGATCGACCAGGCGACCTGCCCGCCCCGGCAGCGTGTTCGACCCGGCAGCGTGTTCGACCGGACAACCTGCTCGACCAAACAGCCTGCCCCACCCGTCAGCGTGTTCGACCCGGAAACCTGCTCGACCGGACAGCCTGCCCGACCGGGCAGCGTGTTCGACCGGGCAGCGTGTTCGACCGGCTTGATCGTCCTCGAATCGGTGGCCCCGGATTCGACGCCGCCGCGACGGCATGCCAGGCCGCTTGAACGCATGTCGGCCTCTCGGCTTCAGGCCGGTCTGCCCAAGGACGTATCGGTGCTCCCGAATGTGTGCGGTCCCTGTGAACGCAGATGATCCACTCGGATACGCCGAGGTCTCTCGGCTCCGGGCCGGTCCATCCGGGTACGCGCGGGCCCCTCCCCTCCAGAGTCCACTCGGCCATGTACCGATGATGTCGACGGGTGCCGATCCGCTCGAAAGAGGAACTACCCGCCTGCGGGCCGGTCGGGGCGGAGGCGCCAGCCCCGGGAGACGCGTTCGACGTAGCCCGCCGCGGCCAGCCCGCCGAGACAGGAGAGCGCGGTGTCCAGGTCGACCCCGGCGGCGACCGCGATCGTCGCCGGCCCCACGCCGATCCGGGTGGGCATGGCCTCGACGACCCTGCGGCTCTCCGGATCGAGGCTGTCGCGGGGAAGCACCGGACCACGTGGCTCCGGAGCGAGATCCGCACCCATCGTGCCCATGAGCTCGATCACCTCCTCGGGGCCGGTGACGCAGGTGGCCCTGCCCTGACGAATCAGCCGGTGACACCCGATCGACGCCTCCGAGGTCACCGGTCCGGGGACGGCGGCCAGATGGCGGTTGAGCGCGACCGCGTGCCCGGCGGTGTTGAGGGCCCCGCTGCGTACGGCCGCCTCGACGATCACCGTGCCCCGGGACAGGGCCGCGATGAGGCGGTTCCTGACCAGGAACCTCGGCCGGGTCGGGTGGGCGCCCAGGGGAGACTCGCTGACCAGCACTCCCCTCGCGCGGATGGCGGCGAAAAGCTGCTGGTGCGAGCTGGGATAGGCGACATCGGCGCCACAGGCGAGCACGGCGACGGTCGGCGCCTCACAGGCGAGGGCGCCACGGTGGGCCGCGCCGTCGATGCCATGGGCTCCGCCGGAGATGACATGCCACCCCTTCTCGCTCAGCCCTGCCCCGAACTCCGCCGCGACGTGCGTGCCGTAGGGGGTGGCCGCACGGGAACCCACCACCGCGACGGATCGCAGGCAGGAGAACCGCAGGTCGGCGTCCCCGTACACCCAGAGGGCGTAGGGCCGGGAGGCTCCCAGGTCGTCCAGCTGGCTGGGCCACTCGGGGTCATCGGGGATCACCAGCCTCGCCCCTATCCGCTCCCCCTCGGCCAGGTCCCGCTCGGGGTCGGCCGTCTTCAACCGGGCCGCCCAGGAGGCGATCGTCCGATCGAGTCGTGCCGCCCTGGTCGCGAGCCGCCCTTCTCGTCCCTGCCCGGAGCCGTCCTTTGCGGCCACCGGGACGGAGACGGGCTCCGCGCCCTTCCGAGAGGGTGCCGTGCCGTGCCGGGCGGGCTCGGCGCCCTCCCGGGGAGGCTCGGTGGTGCGGGAACCGGCTTCCACGTCATGGGGATCGGGCGCACCTCCGGCCAGCCGCTGGGCGAGGTCTGCGTCCATCACGCCCTCCCTGACCAGGTCGACGGCCCGCCGGGGGCCGCGCAACGCGACCAGTGCGCCCATGGCGGCGTCCCCGGGCTCGGCCAGGCGCATCAGGACGAGCCGCGCGAGCCTGTCGTTCATCGTTCCTCCCCCAGCCAGAGCCCGAGGGCGGTGTTGGTCTCGTGCAGTTCGGGCCGGTCCTTGCCACCGAGATCGGCAAGGGTCCAGGACAGTTTGAGGATCCGGTCGAGCCCCCGGGCGCTCAACAGGCCGCTGTCGAGATGCCGGAGCAGCGGTGACATGGCCGAGGACGACGGGCGGTACTCGGTGTGCAGGAGCCGGGCCGGGACCTCGGCGTTGCACCGCCACGGGGTGTTGGCGAACCGCTTGGCGGCGCGTTCGCGGGCCAGCCGTACCCGCTCGGCCACCACCCTGCTCGGTTCGATGAACCTGCGGTCGGCCAGGAGCTCGCGCCGGGTCGACCGGAACAGGCTGACCTTGACGTCGATGCGGTCCAGCAGCGGGCCGGAGAGCCTGGCGAGATAGCGGCGCCGGGCGGCGGGAGCGCAGGCGCACGGGTCGGCCGGGGTGGAGGGCCGCGCGCAGGGACACCTGTTGGCCGCCAGCACCAGCGCGAACCGGGCGGGGAAGGTCACCGACCCCAGCGCCCTCGCGACCGTCACCTGGCCCGATTCGAGCGGTTGCCGCAGCGCGTCGAGAACGGTGGCCGGGAATTCCGGGGCCTCGTCCAGGAAGAGCACTCCACGATGGGCCAGCGAGACCGCGCCGGGACGGATCATCCCGCTGCCTCCTCCGATGAGGGAGGCGACGGTCGCGGTGTGGTGCGGCGCCACGAAGGGCGGACGCACCAGCAGGGGACGGTCGGCGGGCAGCACGCCCGCGACCGAATGAATGGCCGTCACCTCCAGCGCGTGCTCCCACTCCAGGGGCGGGAGCAGGGTCGGCAGCCGCTCGGCGAGCATGGTCTTCCCGGTGCCCGGAGGCCCGAGCATCCACAGGTTGTGACCACCGGCGGCGCAGACCTCCAGGGCCCGGCGGGCGAGAGGCTGACCGGCGACGTCCCCCAGGTCGGGACCCTCCACGTGGCCCGGCGCCTCACCCGGCTCGGTGACCCCCTCCAGGCCCGGGGACCGCCCTGACCTCGGGGCCGCCTCTCCAGGGCCCGGGACGGCCACCCGGGCCGGAGCTCCCGGAAGCGGGCCGAGGGCGGTCTCCCGCCTGGATGAGCCGGGGATCCCGACAAGGGACGATCCGGTGGCGGACACCGCGTGCCGCGCACTCCCGGCCCTTCCCCCACCCCTCCCCTCGCCCTCGCCCTCATCTCCGGCTCCGGCTCCGGCTCCGGCTCCGGCAGGAAGATCACTCAGGGGTCCGTCGCTCCGCAACCGGCTCATCAGGGCGGCCAGCGTGGTCGCCGGGACCACGGTCACGTCCGGCACGAGAGCGGCCTCGGCGGCGTTTGCGGCCGGGACGACCACGGTGCGGGCACCGGCCGCCACGGCCGCCAGCACGGCGGGCAGGACCCCGCGCACCGGCCGGACGGAGCCGTCAAGACCCAGCTCACCGAGGAAGAACGGCTCGGCGACCTTCTCCGGATGCACGGACCCGGCGGCCGCGAGCAGCGCCGTTGCGATGGCGAGATCGAACAGGCTGCCTCGCTTGGGCAGGCTGGCGGGGAACAGGCTGACGGTGATCCGGGCGTCGGGCCAGGCGTAACGGCTGTTGACCAGGGCGGAGCGGACCCGGTCGCGGGCCTCGCTCAGCGCGGTGTCGAGCATGCCGATGAGGTGCAGGCCCGCCACACCGCTGCTGACATCGGCCTCGACCTCGACCAGGCGGCCGGTCACCCCGACCAGGGCGACGCAGCGCGTGCGTGCGACGGCCACTCAGCTCACCTCCCGGGGTGAGCGGACGATCCATGACAGCCCGGGAGGCATCAGCACACCCCCCGCTCATGACGGATGGCGAAGTCTCCGGCGAACCGCTCCAGGGCGACGACGTCGACCCGGATCGCGTCGAACCGCTCGTGCCTGTCGGCCAGCCATCTGCCCGCGAGCCTGCGCAGACGAGCGATCTTGGCGTCGGTGACCGCCTCGAAGGCGGTGCCGTGGCTACGGCCGGAGCGGGTCTTCACCTCCACCGCGACGAGCGTGCGCCCCTCGCGGGCGACGACGTCGATCTCCCCTTCCCGGCACCGCCAGTTACGGTCCAGGATCTGCAGGTCGTGGGCGAGCAGATAATCCACGGCGATCTGTTCACCGTGCCTGCCGAGCGCGTCTTTCGCGGCCATGGAACCACCTCCGGTTCCAGACCTTCGCCCAGCACGCCCCACCCGCAAGGGACCGAACCGGATTCTGTGGACAGTCGCCCTGCCGCGAGAACCCCTGTGGACGAACGAGCCCCCGGGGACGGTGGCGTTTCATGGAAGCCCTCGGCCCCGCGACCACCTCGCACCGGTCCACGATCACCGGTCCATGATCACCGGTTCACGATCACCGGTTCACGATCACCGGCCGTACCCCGAGTGGCCGCTCACGCATCGGCTCCGAGGCCCGCCACCGGCTCCGGCGGCCCGGATCCTCCGGCCGCGCTGAATCATCCCGGCCATCGACGCGCCGATCATCCCGGCCATCGCCGCGTTGAATCATCCCGGCCACCCCGGCCACCCCGGCCGTACCGAGCCATCCAAGAAGGCCCTGCCGGAGCCGAGCCCGTCCGATCAGAGCCGTCCGATCAAAGCCCTTCCGGTTCGCACCCGTCCGGGCCCGTTCGGCCCCGCTCCCACCCCCGCCCACCGGGCGAGGACGTCCCTCACCGGCGGGCACCGGAAACGCTCAGGAGGAGAAGCCCTCCTTGGGCATCTCGAGATCGGGCTTGGCCAGTTCCTCCACGTTGACGTCCTTGAACGTCACCACCCGTACGTTCTTGACGAACCTCGCGGGCCGGTACATGTCCCAGACCCAGGCGTCCTGCATCTTCACGTCGAAGAACACGTCCCCGTTCTCGGCCGTGCGCACGTCCAGATCGACGGAGTTGGTGAGATAGAAGCGGCGCTCGGTCTCCACGACATAGGTGAACAGGCCGACGACATCGCGGTACTCACGGTAAAGCTGCAGCTCCATCTCGGTTTCGTACTTTTCGAGATCCTCTGCGCTCATACCGGTCCTCCTGTCAAACGCCCACCCCGAACCGCCAGGTCAGACGGTCCCGGCCCCCACTTCATTCTCACCCATCACCTCGCCCGCTCCTGACCGCGCCACCGTCGAGAACGAGAAGCGATGATCCGGACACGGGCCGTAGGTTCCGAGAGCCCTGCGATGATCTGCGGTGCCGTACCCCTTGTGCACGGCGAACCCGTACCGGGGATGGCGCTCGTGCAACGCGATCATCATCTCGTCCCGCGTCACCTTGGCCACGATCGAGGCCGCGGCGACGCAGGCCGCCACCCGGTCCCCTTTCCACATGCCCAGTGACGGGGCGGGCAGACCGGGGACGGGAAACCCGTCGGTGAGAACGTAGCCGGGGTCACAGGGTAACCGTGCCACGGCCCTGCGCATTCCCTCGATGTTGGACCGGTGAAGGCCACGGGAGTCGATCTCGGCCGGTGGGATCACCACCACCGCGACCGCCCGCGCGGTGGCCGTGATCCGCTCGTGGAGCGACTCGCGCCGGGAGGCCGTCAGCAGCTTGGAGTCGTCCAGGCCGTCGATCCGGACTCCCAGCACCACCGCGGCGACCACCAGGGGCCCGGCACAGGCGCCCCGGCCGGCCTCGTCGACCCCGGCCACCGGGCCGAGCCCGCGGCGCTCCAGGGCCCGTTCGTAGCCGTAGAACCCGGAATCCCGCCGGACCACGCTGGGTCTGGGGCGAAACACCGCCGTCATGGCACCACGGGCGACACACCGAACATGAGCAGAGAGTACGCCCCCTTCGGGGTATTCGGTACCGCTATCTCACCTTGAGGAAGCTCTCCGGCCGGGACAGGACGGTGGCCCTGGAGAACGGCCAGTAGATCGCGACGGCGCGGCCGATGACGTCCTCCTCGGAGACCGTGCCCTCCCCCAGCCTCTCCTCCTGGGCCCGCGAGTCGGCCGAGGCGGTGCGATGATCTCCCATCACCCACAGCCGTCCCTTGGGCACGACCTTCTCGAACTCGTCACCCGAGGGGAAGTCCTCGGAGTACAGGTAGGAGCTCTCGTCCAGCGGCACGCCGTTGACCGTGATGCGGCGCTTGGCGTCGCAGCACTTCACGGTGTCACCGCCGACCGCGATGACCCGCTTGATGGTGTCCTGGTCGTTCCAGCCGCTGAAGACCACGATGTCGCCGCGCTCGGAGGCTCCGTGCAGCTTGTTGACGACCACCCGGTCGCCCACGAGCAGGGTGCTCTCCATCGACTCCGACGGGATGTGGAACGACTGGAAGACGAAGACCTGTAACAGCAGGGCCACCAGCACCCCGCACACCAGCAGGAACAGTGACTCGCGCAGGCCACCGCCCTTACCGCGCTTCTTTCTCTTCCCGACCTCGGGTTCGGCGGCCATGGGTGCGCTCACCGCCTCGAAAGGTGGCGACGACGCCACAGCACCAGCGGTACGGCACCGGCGAAGCCCGCCAGGAACGGGGTGGCGCCTCCGGCGACCGCGGCCACCTTGAGCGCCTGCTGGCCGAACGTGTCGGGAATGGGGAGGGTCGTCGCCCTGGAGAACGGCCACACGATCACGAAGGCCCGGCCGATCACCTTGTCCACCGGGATCGTCCCCCCGCCCGGGTCACCCAGGTGTGATCGGGAGTCGAGGGAGACCACCCGGTGGTCGCCCATCACCCACAGGCGTCCCGGGCCGACCTTGACCTCGAACTCCTTCTGGGACGGCACGTCTCCGGGGTAGAGGTACGACTTCTCGTCGATGGCGACCCCGTTGACCGTCACCCGGCCCTGGGCGTCACAGCACTTCACCGTGTCCCCGCTGACGCCGATGACCCGCTTGATGTAGTCCTTCTCGCCGGGCACCACGCCGAAGGCGGTGCCGACCCAGCGGAAGAACCCGACGACCGGGTTGGAGGGCTCCTCGAGGTCGACCTCGGGATCCCAGGAGTCGACCCCGGAGAAGACCACCACGTCACCGCGCTCGATGTCGCGGGCGCGGTAGACGAGCTTGTTGACCAGAACGCGGTCGTTGGTGAGCAGGGTGTTCTCCATCGACTCCGACGGGATGTAGAACGCCTGGATCACGAACGTCTTGATTATGAGGGCGAGCACCAAGGCCACGACGATCAGGACGGGCAGTTCCTTCCAGAAGGAACCCTTCTTTTTGCCCTTGTCATCTGTGGCGGTCTTCTGGGTGTCTTCGGCGACCACGTCCACCTCGTCCTCGACAGGTCGACGCGAGACTGCGCCGTACTCCCGGTCTTCGCTAGTCATCGCAGACGAGCCTAGATGATGGCCGGTACCAAGTGGTCGAGCCACCGGGTACCACCTAGCCTGCTTATCGCCACAGGATTTCAAATCCCGTCACACGCCACTGGCCCGCCCCCGCGTTCCAAGGGGGCGGGCCAGGACGACGACGGGCGGACGCCTAGCGGGCGTCGCGCTTCTCGCGGATGCGGGCGGCCTTGCCCCGCAGGTCGCGCATGTAGTAGAGCTTGGCGCGGCGGACGTCGCCACGGGTCACGAGGTTGATCTTCTCGATGACCGGGCTGTGCACCGGGAAGGTGCGCTCGACGCCGACGCTGTAGCTGACCTTGCGGACGGTGAAGGTCTCGCGGGCGCCACCGCCCTGACGGCGCAGGACGAAGCCCTTGAAGACCTGGACACGGGACCGGCTGCCCTCGATGACCCGGACGTGGACCTCGAGCGTGTCACCGGGCCGGAAGTCCGGGACGTCGGTGCGGAGCGCGGACTTCTCGAGCTCGCTGATCAGCGTGTGCATGGCAGTTGGTACCTCGTCTGTCAAAGGCGCGCGGAGGTCCGTCCGGCCGCGGCGGGGCGGCGTCGTGACGGACACGCGTGCTGGAGTGGACTGTGTCTCGGAGCCGGAACCGTCTGGCCGGCGACGCGCGTCGGCCCGAACTCGACCGGCGGCAACGCTTCAGTCTGCCATATCCTTTCGACCGATCGGAAATCAACCGGTCAGAACGCCCGGTTCTGCGGGCCGTCGGCGGGACCGGCGACATGATCGGCGACGGCGTCGTCACCGTGATCGGCGGCGTCCGGCACGGAACCGGCGTCGTCCGAGACGGAACCGGCAACGGCGTCCGGAACGCGGACAGTCCCGGCCGCGGGCGCGGGGCCGCGATCCGGCGCGGGAGCGGCGCCACGGTCCGGTACGGGACCGCCCGCCGCGTCGGTGATCGCCAGCCCCGTCTCGGCCAGCACCTCCCGGTCCCTGCGGTCCAGGCTCTCCGGCCCGATCAGGGCCAGCAGCTCGGGCCTGTTCCTGGCGGTACGGCGCAACGCCTCGTCCCGCCGCCACCGGGCCACCTTCCCGTGGTGGCCGGAGAGCAGGACCTCCGGCACCTCGTGACCCCGCCACTCGGGCGGCTTGGTGTAGACCGGGCCCTCGAGGAGGTTCTCCATCGCGCCGGGCGCGAACGAGTCGTCCACGGCCGAGCGGGCGTTGCCCAGCACCCCCGGCAGCAGCCGTCCGACGGCCTCGATCATCACCAGCACCGCGACCTCACCCCCGGCCAGGACGTAGTCGCCGATGCTGACCTCGTCCACCCGCAGACGGGTGCCGTACTCGGCCGTCACCCTGGAGTCGATGCCCTCGTAGCGGGCCGGGGTGAACAGCAGCCAGGGCTCGGCGGCGTACTCCATCGCCAGCCTCTGGGTGAAGGGCACCCCGCTGGGGGTGGGGACGATCATCCGCGGCCGGGTGCCGGGATCCTCGGCCAGGACGGCGTCGATGACCTCCCCCCACGGGCCGGGCTTCATGACCATGCCGGGGCCGCCGCCGTAGGGGGTGTCGTCCACGGTGCGGTGCACGTCGTGGGCGCGGTCGCGGAGCTGGTGCAGCCGGACGTCGAGGATGCCGCGCTCGCGGGCCTTGCCGATGAGGGAGACCTCGAGGGGGGCGAAGTACTCGGGGAAGATCGAGACGATGTCGACGCGCATGGTCAGACGATCTCGTCCGGATCGAGCAGCCCGGGCGGGCCGTCCACGACGAGGAGGCCCTTGTCCAGGTCGACCACGGGGACCAGGGCCTTGACGAACGGCACGTAGACCTCGGCGGGCTTCGCGCCCCCGGTGCCCTCGGTGCCCCCGGATCGCTGTACGACGAGCAGGTCCTGGCCGTGGTGGAGCACGTCGGAGACCTCGCCCACCGCCTCGCCCGCGGGCGTGACGACGGTCAGGCCGATGAGCTGGTGGTCGTGGAACTCGTCCGGGTCCTCGGGCGGCGGGATGTCCCCCGAGTCGATGACGAGCATGGTCCCGCGGAGCTCCTCGGCGCGGTCGCGGTCGGCCACCCCCTCGAACCTGACCAGCAGGACCCCCGAGTGCCAGCGGCGGGACTCGACGACCAGCGGTCCGGCCGAGGCGGGGTCCGTGGCCAGGGCGGTGCCCGGGGCGAAACGCCTGTCCGGCTCGTCGGTGCGCACCTCCACGGAAACGTCTCCGCGGAGTCCGTGCGGGCGGCCTATCCGCCCTACGACGAGCTGCACGCCCGCCTCCTCACTGCTGTGCCGGGAGAACCCGGAAGAACTGGGGAAAGCAGACGGGCCACCCACGCTGGGCGGGTGGCCCGTTCGCTCGATGGGACGCTTCTCGGCGCCTAGCGGGCCTCGTTCAGGTCGAGCAGGTCGACCCGGACGTACTTGCCGTCGCCGAGGGCGTTCACGACGGTGCGGAGCGCCTTGGCCGTACGGCCACCGCGGCCGATGACCTTACCCAGGTCCTCGGGATGGACCCGGACCTCGAGCACACGCCCGCTGCGGATGCGGCGAGCGTGAACCTGGACGTCGTCCGGAAACTCGACGATGCCCTTCACCAGGTGCTCGAGGGCCTCCTCAAGCACCTCAGGCCTCGCCTTCCGGCTTCTTCTCCTCGGCGGCCGCGGTCGGCTCGGCCGGGGTCTCGGCGGCGGCCTCGGCCTCAGGAGCGGCCTCAGGAGCGGCCTCCGTCTTGGGGGCCGCCTCGGCCTTCGGAGCCGCGTCGTCGGCCTTGGGAGCCGCCTTGCGGGTCGACTTCTTCGGCGTGGTGGCGGCCTCCAGGGAGAGCGCCTCCTTGGCGGCGGCCTCGTACACGGCGTGACGGTCGCTCTTGGGCTCGGCGACCAGCAGCGGAGCCGGGGCGGGCTCGCCCTTGAACTTCTGCCAGTCGCCGGTCAGCTTGAGGAGCTTGAGCACGGGCTCGGTCGGCTGGGCGCCGACACCCAGCCAGTAGGCCGCCCGGTCGGAGTCGACCTCGATGCGCGAGGGGTTCTCCTTCGGGTGGTACAGGCCGATCTCCTCGATCGCCCGGCCGTCACGCTTGGTGCGGCTGTCGGCGATGACGATGCGGTACTGCGGGTTGCGGATCATGCCGAGCCGCTTGAGCTTGATCTTGACTGCCACTGGTGTGGTCTCTCCTGCATTAGAGCGTGGGTGAGCGGCGTCTCATCGAGTGGGGCACGAGGAGAGGACCGTTCGAGGGACAGGCATGGCACGCGGGAGTGAGAGGGCAACCACGTGTCACGATGTTCCAACATGTCATTGTGCCAGACCCCCGGGGGTGCCCGGTCGATCCACGGCCATCCGATGGGCCGTGGAGAGGGCAAATCTCGGTAATCCGCGTGTGTCCGGGGTCGTGGGCGGGCCGGGCTGCTGCGCTAAATGGCCGCCGTGCCGACCACCCTCAGATCCCTGCTGCTGACCGCGACCGGATCCATCGCCGTGCTGGGCGCGGTGCTGGCCATCAGGACGGCCCCCGAGGGCCGGGCCGTCGTGGCCCCCCTGCCCGCACCGGCCTCCACCGCCCCGGTGCCCGCGGTCCCCGTCCCCGCGCCCGGCGTCCCGGCGAACGTCCCGGGACCGGTGGGCGCGCCGGGACCGGTGGGCGCGCCGGAAGGCGTCCCGGACGTTTTCCGGGAGCGGGCCCCGGCCGGTGCCGCGGAGATCCTCCTGCGGAGCGTCCTGGGAGACCTCCCGGCGCTCCGCCCCGCCGCTCCTGGCCTGTCCGCCGCCTCGGTCCCCGCAGGCGGCACAGGCGACGATGTCCCGGAGAACGATC
This sequence comes from Streptosporangium sp. NPDC050148, assembly GCF_055586505.1. Lineage (NCBI taxonomy): Bacteria > Bacillati > Actinomycetota > Actinomycetes > Streptosporangiales > Streptosporangiaceae > Streptosporangium > Streptosporangium sp. NPDC050148. Next base: position 44,078 of record NZ_JBVJIA010000032.1, read on the forward strand.
CGGTACGGCTCCCGGCCCCCTCCCCGACCCCTCCGGTGGTCCCGGGGACGCCGGTGCTGCCGGACGGGCCGGTGGTGCCGGAAGGCACGGGGGACGACGCCTCCGTGCGGACGCCCGGGGCCACGGCCCCCGTACGGGTGACGCGGGTCATGCGGGCCGTGCCCGCCGGATAGCCCGCGCGCCCGGCCCACCGGGCCACGGCTCCGCGCACCCGTGGGAAAGACCGGGTGCCGGAAAGACCGGACAGGAAAGACCGGACGGGCAGGACCGGGCGGGAAGGCTAGGCGGGGCGTACCCCGGCCAGCTCCAGCACGGTCACCACGATGAAGCCCAGCATGATGACCACCCAGATCCACCGGGTACGCGAGTTGAAGCGGTCATCGCTCACCTGGGCTCCTCACTCCTGCGGGCCCCGCCCGTCCGGGGCCGCCGCTCACTTCTGGCCGGGGAACTTGAAGGTCGAGGGGTCGAAGCCCGGGGGCAGCTCCAGGCCCGGCGGGAGCTGCTGCCGCGAGCCCAGCTTGCCGAGCAGGCCGTTCCCGGCCGGGGGCGTCTCGGCGCCCTTGTCGGAGGCCGCCTTGCCGAGCGCCGCCTTGCGCGGGTCGCCGCTGACCCTGCGTCCCTTGGCCGCCTTCTTCTGGGCGGCCTTGCCGGCCTTGCGGCCGCCCGGCATGCCGGGGATGCCCATCCCGCCGGCCATCCGCTTCATCATCTTCTGCGCGTCGAAGAAGCGGGTCACCAGGCCGCTGACCTCGGTCACCGTCACCCCCGAGCCCTTGGCGATACGGGCCCGGCGGGAACCGTCGATCATCTTCGGGTTCTGCCGCTCGGCCGGGGTCATCGAGCGGATGATGGCGGCGATGCGGTCGAGGTCGCGGTCGTCGACCTGGTTGAGCTGCTCGCGCATCTGCCCCATGCCGGGCATCATGCCGAGCAGGTTCTTGATGGGGCCCATCTTCTGGACCATCATCATCTGCTCGAGGAAGTCCTCCAGCGTGAAGCCCTCGCCCGAGGTGAGCTTGCTCGCCATCTTGGCGGTCTCGGCCTCGTCGAAGGTCTTCTGAGCCTGCTCGATCAGGGTGAGGATGTCACCCATGTCGAGGATCCGGGAGGCCATCCGGTCCGGGTGGAAGGCGTCGAAGTCCTCGAGCTTCTCACCGGTGGACGCGAACATGATCGGCTTGCCGGTGATGTGGCGGACCGAGAGCGCGGCGCCGCCCCGGGCGTCGCCGTCGAGCTTGGTCAGCACCACGCCGTCGAAGCCGACGCCCTCCATGAACGCCTGGGCCGTGGTGACGGCGTCCTGGCCGATCATGGCGTCCACCACGAAGAGGACCTCGTCGGGCGAGACCGCGTCGCGGATGTCGGCGGCCTGCCTCATCAGCTCCTGGTCGATGCCCAGGCGGCCGGCGGTGTCGATGATGACGATGTCGTGCTGCTGCCGCCTGGCGTGGTCGAGGGACCGGCGGGCCACCTCGACCGGGTCGCCGACGCCGTTGCCGGGCTCGGGCGCGTAGACCGCGACACCGGCCCGCTCGGCCACGACCGAGAGCTGCTGGACCGCGTTGGGCCGCTGGAGGTCCGCGGCGACCAGCAGCGGCGTGTGGTTCTGCTCGCGCAGCCAGCGGGCGAGCTTGCCGGCCAGGGTCGTCTTGCCCGCGCCCTGCAGGCCCGCGAGCATGACGACGGTCGGGGGGTTCTTGGCGTACCGGAGCCGCCGGGTCTCCCCGCCGAGGATCTCGATGAGCTCGTCGTTGACGATCTTGACGACCTGCTGCGCCGGGTTCAGCGCCTGGGAGACCTCGACACCGCGGGCCCGCTCCTTGACCTGGGCGACGAACGCCTTGACCACGGGCAGGGCGACGTCGGCCTCGAGCAGCGCGATACGGATCTCGCGGCAGGTCGCGTCGATGTCGGCCTCGGACAGCCGACCCTTGGATCGAAGGGAGGAGAAGACCGATGTCAGCCGGTCGGAAAGCGTCTCGAACACGTGATTGGCCAGCCTCTGCGCTACAGGTCTGCGACTCGACCTCCCAGCCTATCCGCTGGGAGGTACGACTGACGCCCTCCTGGGGTCAGCGGCCCCAGCCGGGGACGGCCATCCGCACGGTGAGCGCGTGCTCGACCAGCGTGATGAGCGTGGCCTTGACCGCGTCGCGGGAGCGCGCGTCGGTGCGGGAGATGGGGATGTGCGGGGCCAGGGTCAGCGCCTCGCGTACCTCGTCCTCACCGTGCAGATAGGTGCCGTCCCACCCGTTGACCGCCACGACGAAGGGGAGCTTGGCCTCCTCGAAGTAGTCGATCGCCGGGAAGCTGTCGGCCAGCCGCCGGGTGTCGACCAGCACGATCGCGCCGATCGCGCCGCGGACCAGGTCGTCCCACATGAACCAGAACCGGTGCTGGCCGGGCGTGCCGAACAGGTACAGGATCAGGTCGCGGTCCAGCGAGACGCGGCCGAAGTCCATCGCCACCGTGGTGGTGGTCTTGTTCGGCGTCAGCCCCAGGTCGTCGATCCCGGCGCTGGCGTCGGTCATGACCGCCTCGGTGGTCAGCGGCAGGATCTCCGAGACCGCTCCCACGAACGTGGTCTTGCCGACGCCGAACCCCCCCGCGACGACGATTTTCGTCGATGTCAGGCCGCCGCCGCGGCTAGAGCCTGCGAAGTCCACTGAGCACCCTTTCCAGCAGGTTGAGATCCGGCTTGCCCGCGTCCAGCTGCGGCTGGTGCAGCTGGACCAGACCCTCGGCGGCCATGTCGGCCACCAGGATCCGGGTCACGCCGAGCGGGATGCGGAGCATCGCGGAGATCTCAGCGACCGAACGCACTTGCCGGCACAGGGCGCTGATCGCCTGATACTCCGGGGTGCGGGTGGATAGATCGTGATGTACGGACGTCGCCGAGGAGACCAGGGCCTCCAGGGCGAGCTGGGTCCGGGGGGCGGTACGCCCCCCGGTCACCGCGTACGGACGGACCAGGGAGCTCTGCTCCGCCGGTGCCGGCTGCATGAGGTGTGACGGACCGCCCTGATGCCGGTGGGGGTCGTCCATTGATTGATAGGGGAACCCGCCGTGCGGGTCGCCCTCACCGGTCCAGCCGCGGCCTGCCACGGCAGCCTCCTAGCGTCGTCACCGTCACCGCGAATGGGAAGACTGCAGTTCCGCGCGCACGGCCGGGGTCAAGACCTGGCCGGCCCGCTCGACGAGCAGGGTCATCTGGTAGGCCACCAGGCCCATGTCGCAGTCGGCCGCGGCCAGCACGGCCAGACACGAGCCGTCGCTGATGGACATGATGAGGAGCAGCCCGCGCTGCATCTCCACCACGGTCTGGGTGACCGCACCGCCCTCGAACACCCGGGATGCGCCCTGGGTCAGGCTGATCAGACCGGCCGCGACCGCGGCGAGCTGGTCGGCCCTGTCCCTGGGGAACCCGTCGGAATACGCCAACGGCAGACCGTCCGCCGACACCACGACCGTGTGCGCCACACCCGGGACGTTGTTCACAAAGTCGGTGATCAGCCAATTGACCCCCCGGGCGGCCTGGCTCATTTCGCGCACGTGTCATCCTCCTTGGCGACCATGATGAGCTCGCTCACCGGTCCTCCTTGTTTCCTTCGACGTCCCGGGTGAAGTCGGGATACGGCCGCCCGTCCCCTGTGGCCCCGCCCCTGGCGGCCGCCCGGCCCTGCCGTACTCCCTGCTGGAAGCTGGCCAGCCTGTTGCGCACCGCCTCTGGGGAGACGGTCGGCCTCAGGACGGGAGCTTGGGGGGCCGCACCCAGGTCGGGTGTGACCGTACCGGGCACCAGGTTCGCCTTGGGCACCCGCTTGGGCAGCCCGGAGCCGGTGATCCCGCCGAGGGAGGGGTCGCTGGCGGCCTTGGCCGCCTGCCAGCCGGCGTCGGCGGGCGAGGACCATCCGCTCGGCTGCGCCGGGGCTGCGGGCTGCGGGAGCTGGACGGTCTCCTGGGCCGAGGGGGCCGGCGCGGCCTCGGGGGCCTGGGCCGGCGTGGCCTCGGGGTGGTGTTCCTGGACCGCGGCGACCGGCTCGACCTTCTTGAACCAGTCGGACTCGACGGCCGCGAAGATCGGCAGGAACTCCTCCTTGGCCTCCTCCATGGGCGAGGAGTCGGGCACCACCGGCAGCGGGCCGGTGTTGTCGGCCGCATCGAAGGCGCGGCGCCCGAACGGCCCGGGGTCGCCGGTGGAGGGCCACCCTCCGGAGTCGCCGCCGCGCAGGGAGGAGTTCGACCAGACGTCGGAGCCGCCGTCCCTGTTCTGCCCGCCGGGCCAGACCGGGGCGTCGCCGCGTACCGGCGCGCCGGGACCGGCCGACCATCCGCCGGAGTCGGCGCGGGGGGCGCCCTGTCCCTGTCCCTGTCCCTGACGCCAGGCCGAAGGGTCGGGCTGGGAGGTCTCGGGCCAGCCGGGGGCCGCAGGTCCGGTCCCGGGGGCCGGGGTCTGTCCCGGCCACGGGGTGTCGACGGGCGCCTGGCCGAACTGTCCCCCGCCGAACGGGGTCTGCGGGGCCTCGAAGGAGTTGAACTGCTGTCCCAGGTCGAGGGAGGCGAACGAGTTCTGGTGCGCGGCCTCGAACGAGGCGAAGGACGGCATCGGGGGGGCGGTGGGGCTGGCCATCACCGGTGCGCGGTCCATCGAACCCATGGAGCCCATGGAAGCGCCCCAGTCGCCGCTCTGCGTCATGCCCGCGGGGGCGCCCGGGCGGGCGGTGACGGCGAGCAGGTTCTCCGGGAGCAGGACCATGGCGGTCAGGCCGCCGCTGTCCTGCTGCCTGAGCTGGACGCGGATGCCGTGGCGCAGGGCCAGGCGGCCGACCACGAACAGTCCCATCCGGCGCGACACCGACACGTCCACCACCGGCGGGTTGGCCAGTCGCCAGTTCGCCTGGGCGAGTTCCTCGGCGGTCATGCCGATGCCGATGTCGGTCACCGAGACCATCACGCCGCCGCCGTCGATGCGGTTGCTGGAGACGATGACCTTGGTCTCCCGGGGGGAGAAGGAGATCGCGTTCTCCACGAGCTCCGCGATCAGGTGCACGACGTCGTTGACGGAGGTACCGGCCACGGACACGCCGGCGGACAGCTGCAGGTCGACCCGCTCGTAGTTCTCGACCTCCGACAGCGAGGCGCGGACCACGTCGATGAGCGGGACCGGCTGGCTCCACCGGCGCGCGGGTTCCTGGCCGGCGAGGACCAGGAGGTTCTCGGAGTTGCGGCGCATGCGGGTGGCCAGGTGGTCCAGGCGGAAGAGGCTGCCGAGCCGGCCCTCGTCCTGCTCGCCCTGCTCCAGGCTCTCGATGAGGGAGAGCTGGCGCTCGACCAGGGTCTGGCTGCGCCGGGAGAGGTTGACGAACATCGCGTTGACGTTGCTCCGCAGCGTGGCCTCCTGGCCCGCCAGCCGTACGGCCTCGCGGTGGACCTCGTCGAAGGCCCGCGCCACCTCACCGATCTCGTCCTCGGAGGAGACGCCGATCGGCGTGATGTCGGTGGCCGAGACCTCGCCGGTCTCGCGCATCGTCTGGACGGTCTCGGGCAGGCGCTGCCCGGCGATGGACAGCGCCTCGGTGCGCAGCGTGCGCAGCGGCCTGACCAGCGACCGCGCCATGATCGCGGTGACGATCAGGACGAGGACGATCAGCAGGCCGATCAGCCCGGCGGCGATCAGCGCGCCGCGCTGCTCGGCGCTCTGCAGCACCTGGCTCTGGCCGATGAGGGTGGTGGCGACCTGCTTCTCGACCGTGCGCATCCGGCTGACGATGTCGCTGGAGACGTCGAACCACTGCGCCTGGTCGCTGGCCCTGCCGGCGGAGACGTCGACGTTCTGCAGCGGGACGATGTTGTTCAGGCCCATGAAGATGGCGCGGGCGCGCATGGCGGCCGCGCGGTCCTTCTTCTGGCTGCTGACCGTGTCGTCGTAGAGCTGGCGCTGGGCGACGGAGGCCTCGGTGCGGAAGGCGGCGAGCTCTCCCTCGAGCCGGGCGCGGGCGGCCAGCATGGCGTTCAGGCCCTCGGAGCCGAACTGCCCCGCGGCCAGCGCGATGGCGAGCTCGGCCCGTTCCCTGGACGCCTGTTCCTTGGCGCGGGCCAGCGAGCCGAAGGCAGCCGCGTTACCGGCGAGGTCCTGGTCGGAGATGCCCTGGATGATCTCGTCGTGCAGGGCCAGCAGGTCCGCGATCGTGCGGGAGTACATGTCGATCACGGGCTTGGCGGGCATCGCGCTGTTCGGCCCGGTCGCGGTCTCGCGCATGCTCTTGAACTCGGCGATGCGCCGGCGGATCTGGGTGAGCTCGGTCCTGCCCCGGCTGCCGAGGGACTCCAGCACGCCGCTGTCGAGGTTGACGGCGTCGACGCGGGTGGAGACCTCTCCGACGACCTCGTCCACGACCTCGTACTGCTTGCGGACGTTCGCCCTGCCGGTGCTCTGGCGGCCCTGGGCCGCGTGCCGCGCCGACAGGTCGCGTTCGAGCTGCAGCTCGTCGACCAGGCGGCTGAGGTCGTCGGCGAGCTGGGCGACGGTGTGCACCCGCTCGTACTCGCCGGCGGTGGTGAGCGAGGTGGTGACCCTCAGGCCGCCCAGCACGATCGCGGCGGCGGTGGGGATGACGATGAGCGCGATCAGCCTGGATCGCACCCGCCAGTTCCTGAGCGCGAACCTGCCGCGTCTCCGTGCGGGCCTGTCGGAATCGCTTCCCTCGGGGTCCGGGTCGGGGCCGCCCCGGGGCCCTGTCCCCCGGTTGGCGGATCCCAGGGCAGGTGCCAGCCCGGATTCGCGTTCGCTGGGGGTTGACGCTGTCCTCACTGGCCTCCGCTGCCTCTCCTCGGATCGTCTGCTTGGAGGGGATCGCGTCACGCAGTGATGTGCAAGTGACGCCGACGCATCCATGGGGTAGGGGTTATTGGAGCACAGCCGGATGAGATCGGCCAACAGCACATATCGCGCATCTATCCATGAACGGGTACATAGCGCCCGCAACCGGGCAGCGCCACACCCCCCTATGACCACAAAATCCCACAAAGATGCAAAACAGCTTTCTTGACAACTTTCAACGCGCCCGCTAAGCCCTCCGCTGTTGTTGGTACGAGTGTGATGCGTGAGATGCATATGACCGCTTTGTGACTTAGGGACGATAGGGGCGAAAGGGGCGTTATTTATGATTTGACTGATCTACTCCGCTACTCTGATCCGCGGTCGGCATCCCCCCTCGACCGACATGCCTCCCGGGGCCTCCTTCATGTCGCCCGATGCGTTCCACGGCGAGTCCCGGACGGGGCGGTCAAACGCAGCTAAGGAGACCCATGAGGTTCAGACTTGCGAGCCGGGCCGTCATCGCGGGAGTCGCCGCGGCCCTGGCACTGAGCGCCTGCGGCGGTTCCGGCGAACCGGCCAAGACCGCCGCCGCGAACGCGAAGGGCCTGGAGAAGACCAGCATCAAGATCGGTGCGCTGCCCATCCCCGACTCGGCCTCGCTCTACATCGCCCAGAAGAGGGGCTTCTTCAAGGACGCTGGTCTGGACGTCACGATCGAGACCGTGGTCGGCGGGGCCCAGGCCCAGCAGGCCCTGCTCGGCGGCACCCTGGACGCCACCCAGACGAACTACGTGTCGACCTTCCTGGCCGTCTCCGCGGGCAACAAGCTGAAGATCATCGCGGACATGTACCAGGCGACCCCGAACTCCTTCAACATCATGGTGCCCAAGGGGTCCTCGATCACCTCGCCCGCCGGCCTCAAGGGCAAGAAGATCGCGGTCAACAGCAGGAAGAACATCGGCACCCTGGCGGTGACCTCGGTCCTCAAGACGCACGGGCTGAAGGAGAGCGACGTCTCCTTCGTGGAGTTCCCCTTCCCGGAGATGAGGACCCAGCTGGAGAACGGCACCGTCGACGCCGCCTGGATGACCGAGCCGCACCTGACCGCCGTGCAGAAGACCATCGGCGCCCAGAAGCTCGCCGACACGATGGTCGACTCCACCGCCGACTTCCCCATCGCCGGCGTGGTCGTCACCGAGAAGTTCGCCAACGACAACCCCAAGACCGTCGCCGCCTTCCAGGCCGCGATGGGCAAGGCCCAGCAGATCGCCGCCTCCGACCGCAAGGCGGTCGAGGAGGTCCTGCCGGACTACACCAAGATCGACGCCGCGACCGCGGCCGTGATCACGCTCGGGTCCTTCCCCACCAGCCTCGACGAGACCCGGCTGCAGCGGGTCGCCGACCTGATGGTCGAGCAGGGTTACCTGAAGGAGCCGATCCAGGCCAAGGTCATCCTCCCCGGAAACCCCGGGTGAGAACGTACCACCCGCTCGACAGCAAACTGCTCTGCGGCGCTCTCGGCGCCGCGGGGCTGTTCTGCGTCCTGGAGGCCGCCGGCCGGACCGGGCTCATCGACCCGGCCGCCTTCCCGCTGGCCTCCACCGTGCTGGGCCGGGCGGCGTCGCTCCTCACGGACGAGGCGTTCCTGTCCGACGTGGCCTCCACCCTCGGGGTGTGGGCCTCCGGCCTGCTGATCACCTTCGCGGTGGCCGTGCCCGCCGGGTTCCTGCTGGGCACCTCGTCCCAGGTGGAGAGGGCGTTGCGGCCCATCCTGGAGTTCCTCCGGCCGATCCCGTCGATCGCGCTGATCCCGCTGGCGCTCGCGGTGTTCTCCGAGAGATTCGACATGAAGGTCACCCTGGTCGTCTACGCGGCCACCTGGCCCGTCCTCATCAACACGATGTACGGCCTCAAGGACGTCGACCCGCTCGCCAAGGAGACGCTGCGCAGCTTCGGCTTCGGCAGGTCGGCCGTGCTGTGGCGGGTCTCGCTGCCGAGCACGGCACCGTTCATCGCCACCGGCGTCCGGCTGGCCTCGGCGATCGCGCTCATCGTGGCGATCAGCACGGAGCTGATCGGCGGCGGCAACGACGGCATCGGCAGCTATGTGCTGGAGAGCGCAGGCAGCGTGGACGCGGTGCAGTACGTCACCGCCGCGGCCATCTGGGCCGGGGTCATCGGGGTGCTCACCAACGGCCTGTTCGTGCTGGTGGAACGCCGGGTCTTCCGCTGGCACACCGCCCGTACGGAGGTGGTCTGATGAGCGGCGCGCTGCGCGCCGCCGCCCGGCTGTGGCCGGTGCCGGTGGCCCTGGTGCTGTGGGAGCTGGCCGCCCGCTCGGCCGAGGCGCTGACCTTCCCGCCTCCGTCGCAGATCGCCGCCAGCATGCACACCATGTGGCTGACCGGCCCCCCCGAGCGGCTGTGGCTCACCGACGCGGCGCTGACGAACATCCCGGTGAGCATCGGCCGGCTGCTGCTCGGATGGGTGCTGGCCGGGATCGCCGGGATCACCCTCGGGGTCGCGCTGGGCCGCTCCCCGCTGCTCTTCCGCTTCGTCGACCCCCTGATCCAGTTCGCCCGGGCCATCCCCCCGCCCATGCTGCTGGCGTTCTTCCTGGCGTTGTTCGCGATCGGCACCCGGATGCAGGTCAGCTTCATCGCGTTCGGCATCGTCTGGCCCGTCCTGATCAACGCCTCCGAGGGGGCCCGCCATGTCGACCGCCAGCACCTGGACACCGCCCGGGTCTTCGGGCTGTCCGGCCGCGAGCGCCTGTTCCGGGTCATCCTGCCCTCGGCCATGCCCAAGATCTTCGCCGGGCTGCGGGTCAGCCTGTCGCTGGCGCTGATCCTCATGGTGCTGTCGGAGCTGGTGGGCAGCGTCGACGGGATCGGCTTCCAGCTCCTGGACTCCCAGCGGTCGTACGACCTTCCGGGCGTGTGGGCGTCCATCGTGGTGCTCGGCGTCCTGGGATACGTCCTGAACTCGGCCTTCCTGGTGGCCGAGCGGCGTGTCCTGTCCTGGCACCGCTCCGCCAAGCAGACGACCTGAGGATCTGCCGTGCTTGAAATCACCAACCTGACCCACACCTACGGCAGCGGGCCGTCCGCCCACCACGCGCTGGGCGGCATCGACCTCAAGGTCGCCGAGGGCGAGCTGGTCTGCGTCGTCGGCCCGTCCGGGTGCGGCAAGTCCACCCTGCTGCGCTCCATCGCGGGGCTGCTCAAGCCCGGCGGCGGCCAGGTCGTCATCAACGGCACCCGCGTCGAGCGCACACCCGACAACCTGGCGGTGGTCTTCCAGGACTACAGCCGCTCGCTGTTCCCCTGGATGTCGGTGGCCGACAACGTCTCGCTCCCGCTGCGGCGCAGGGGGATGGACCGGCGGCAGCGCACCGGGACGGCGATGGAGGCACTGGCGCAGGTCGGCCTGGAGGGCGCCGCGGCCAAGTACCCCTGGCAGCTGTCGGGAGGCATGCAGCAACGGGTCTCCATCGCCCGCGCCCTGGCCTACCGTCCCGCCCTGCTGCTCATGGACGAGCCCTTCGGCTCGGTCGACGCCCAGACCCGCGAGGACCTCGAGGACCTCACCCTGCGGGTACGCGGCCTGCACAACATGACGATCCTGCTCATCACCCACGACATCGACGAGAGCGTCTACGTCGGCGACCGCGTCGTGGTCCTGTCCAAGGCCCCCGCCAGGATCGTCGGCGACCTGCGCGTGGACCTGCCCGGCCCCCGCGACCAGATCACCACCCGCCAGCACCCCGCCTTCGTCCACCTCCGCGCCGAGGTCGGCCGCCTGGTACGCGGCATCCCGGCCCCGCCCGCCCCCGCCCCCTGACCCCCGGCCCCGGACCCCGGATCGCGACACCCCGATCCCGGGACCGGCGCTGAGCACCCGCCGCAACCGGCGTGCCCCCCGCCCCGGGCACGCCGGCGTCCCGGCGTGGACGCCCGCCCCCTGGCGTGCCGGCCCCCTCACCCACCGGCACGCCGGAAAGAGAGGATCCTTCATGAGCAACCCACAGGCACCGGTCTGGGACGTGATCGGCGGCGTCTCCCGCTTCGCCGCCCTGGCGACGATGGCCGAGCTCGGCTGCGCCGACCACCTGCGCGACGGACCCCTGGACGTCGACGAGCTCGCGCGGCGCTGCGGCGCCGACGCGCCCGCCCTCGGCAGGGTGCTGCGCGAGCTGGCCTCCATGGGCATCGTCGCGACGGCACGGCCCGGCGTGTACGAGCTGACCGAGGCCGGAGCCACCCTGCGCGACGACGTACCGGGCTCGCTGCGCCCCGCGGTGCGGATGATCTCCGAGGAGGGCTTCTGGTACGGCATGGGCAAGGTCCCGCAGACCGCCCGCACCGGCAGGTCGGGGTTCGCCGAGCGGCACGGCCCGCTGTACGGCTACCTCAAGGCCAACCCCCGGGCCGGGGCCCTGTTCAACGACTACATGGTGGTCAGGGCCAGGCCCTTCGCGGACGCGGTGGCCGACCGCTACGACTTCTCCGGCGTGCGCACACTGGTGGACGTGGCCGGCGGCAAGGGACACATCCTGGCCTCCGTCCTGAACAGGTATTCAAATGTGTCGGGCATTCTTTTCGACCAGGAACAGGTGGTCGACGACGCCAGGCGATTCTTCGCCGACACCTCTGTTGAAGACCGGTGCAGATTCGTCTCCGGCGATTTCTTCGTCTCTGTGCCCGAGGGCGCTGACGCCTATCTGTTGAGCAGCGTCATCCACAACTGGTCCGACGAGGACTCGGTGCGGATCCTTCGCAACGTCCGCAGGGCCGTCTCCGACGACGGCCGGGTGCTGCTGGTGGAGGCCGTGGTGCCCGAGGACGACCGGCCGCACATCAGCAAGGACATCGACATGCGCATGCTCGCCCTGTTCGGGGAGGGCATGGAGCGCAGCGCCTCGGAGTACGCCGCGCTGCTGGAGGCCTCCGGCTTCCGGCTCAGCCGGCAGGTGGAGCTGACCCAGGGGGCGTCCATCGTGGAGGCCCTGCCGGTGTGACGACCGGTGTGACGGCCGATGTGACGGCCGGTGTGACGACCGGGCCGGTGACGCGCTCCTCGCGCTCACCGGCCGCCCCCTGCCCGGCACTGCGCCGGACGCTCCACGAGGGACGCGCGTTGAGGGCGCTCACGTCCACGTCGGTGATCCTCTGCTGGGCGGCTGCCATGTCCGCCAGCTCCCGGGGGGTGAGCACGTCGGCGATGTCGTCGAACCCGCCGGGCGCCCGCTCGGCGACCAGCGCGATGGTCCGCTCCATGGGCAGCTCCCGGTGGGCGAGCACCAGCCCGGTGGTGGCGGTCCTGCGCTCCTTCTCGTACGCGGCCAGTCCCGCGGCCGGATCGGCCGCCCCGGCCAGCTCCCTGGCCAGGACCCGGGCGTCCAGCACGGCCTGCGAGCCGCCGTTGGCGCCCACCGGGTACATCGGGTGCGCGGCGTCCCCCAGCAGGGTGACCCGGCCCGTCCCCCACTCCGGGAGCGGGTCCTTGTCCACCATGGGGTACTCCAGGATGCGTTCCGAGGCGGAGACGAGCGCGGGCACGTCCAGGTAGGGCAGCCTCCAGCCGTCGAAGTGCGGGAGCACGTCCCGCAGGCGGCCGGGCCTGGACCAGTCGGCGGCCGGGACGGGGCCGGGCCCGGCGGTGACCACCTCGGCCACCCAGTTGATCAGCGCTCGTCCCCGGGGCCGCGCCGAGACGGGATAGGCCACGAACTTGGCCGACAGGTTGGAGCCCGCGACGACCATCGTGGTGCCGTCGAGAAAGGGCTCCGCCTCGGCCGTTCCCCGCCACATCCGGATCCCGTTCCACAGCAGCGGCCCGTCGCCGGGGTGCAGCCGGGCACGCACGGCCGAGTGGATGCCGTCGGCGCCCACGAGGACGTCGGCCCTCTCCGTCAGGCGCTCGCCGGTCCGCACGTCGCGCAGCCACGCCGTGACACCGCCGACCCCGGCCTCACTTCGCCCGGAGTCCCGCCCGGAGCCCTGCTCGAAGCCCTGCTCGAAGCCCCGGCCGGAGCCCTGGCCGGGGTTCCGCTCCGCGGCCCGCCCGGGGTCCTGCTCGAAGTCCTCCAGCCGCAGCCCGGTCCTGACGGCGCCGGCGCCGAGCCGCTCACGCACCGCGGACAGGAGCAGCATCTGCAGCTCACCGCGGTGAACGGAGTACTGGGGCCAGTCGTACCCGGCTGCCCTTCCGCGCGGCATCGACAGGATCGTCCCGCCGAACCTGTCCGTGAACCTCATGGAGCTCGTCGGGACGCCGAGCCGCGCGAGCTCGTCCCCCAGGCCGAGCTCGGTCAGCTCCCGGACGGCGTGGGGTTGCAGATTGATGCCCACCCCGAGCGGGCGCAGCTCCGCGGCCGACTCGGCGACCGCGCAGCCGATACCGGCGGCGTGAAGGCTCAGGGCGGCGGTGAGCCCCCCGACGCCCCCTCCGATGATCAGTACTCGCATTGCGTCCTCGATGTCCGTCGGGGGGTTCACGTCGCGCTCCGCGCGTTCAGATGCCACCTGAGCAGCCGCCTCTCCACCGCCACGAAGACGGCGTTGAGCAGGTATCCCAGGACGCCCAGGATCACGATCCCCGCCCACATCTCGGGCAGTTCGAAGCTGCGCTGGGCGCCGATGAGAAGCGAGCCGATGCCCACGGTGCTCCCGATGAGCTCGGACAGGACCATCAGGATCAGGGCGAGGCCCAGGCTGATCCGGAGCCCGGCCACGATCTTGGGGGCCGCGCCGGGGACGACGATCCACAGCAGCCTCCGGACCCCCCGCACCCCGAAGACCTCGGCGCTGTCCAGATGGAGCGGCTCCACCGTACGGACGCCGTCGATGGTGTTGAGCAGCACCGGCCAGACGACCCCGGAGACGATGGTCGCCACCTGCATCGGCGTCCCGAGCTGGAACGCCACGATGTAGAAGGAGATCAGGGTGGGCGGCGGAACCGCCCGGCCGAAGTGGATCATGGGCTCCACGTAGTCGGCCAGCGTGCGCGACAGGCCCAGCGCGATGCCGGCGGCGACCCCCGCGAGACCGGCGAGCGCCCAGCCTCCGAAGAGGTTGAACAGGCTGTGCCCGAAGTCGTCCAGCGCGTCCTGGGTGAGGAACAGCCGGCTCGCCGGACCGGAGAACCACAGCTCGTACATCGTGGCGACGATCCGCGACGGCGGCGGGAAGTAGCTCTCCCGGGCGAGCCGGGTGGCCGCCTCCCAGAGCGCGGCCAGCACGGCCGCGAGCCAGAGCCGGGACACCGCCCCGGTGACGACGTCGCGCACCGCCGCACCGGCCCGGCTCATCGTGCCGCCCCTTCGAGGCGCGCGAAGTGCCAGCGGAAGACGCCGCGCTCCAGGCGGACCAGCAGCGCGTTGACGACGAGACCGAGCGCTCCCGCCCAGACCGCACCGGCCAGTATCACGTCGGTGTTGCCCCCGGAGCTGCCCGCGGCGATCAGGAAGACGCCCAGGCCGCTCGCGCCACCGCTCAGCAGTTCGGCGCTCACGACCACGACCAGCCCGATGCCCGCGGAGACGCGCACCCCGGTCGCCACGAACGGCGCCGCGCTGGGCAGCGAGACCCGCCAGAGCACGGCCAGGGGACCGAAACCGAAACTGCGCAGCGCGTCCTTCGCCACGGGATCCACGTCCCGGAGCGCGTAGAGCGTGTTGAGCAGGACGGGCCAGGAGGCCGCGTAGAGGATCAGGGAGACCTTCATCTCGGTCTCCGCCCCGAACAGCAGGATCGCCAGCGGGATCAGCGCCACCGAGGGGATCGGGCGGAGGAACTCCACCACGACCCGGCTCGGCGCGCTGAGCCAGGGAACCGATCCGAGCACCACGCCGGCGACGACCGCCACGACGACGGCCAGGGCCAGCCCGGTCAGCCAGGCCAGGACCGTGTCCGCCACACCGGCGAGGAACACCGGGTCCCCCGCCAGCGTGACGGACCGCAGCAGCACGGCGGAGACCGGCGGGACGACCTCCGGGTCGGCGACCCCCAGCCGGACGACCGCCTCGGCCAGGCCCGTCGCCGCCAAGGCCCCGATCACCCCCCGGACGACGCGGGTCCTGTTCATGTGCCGGTGGCGATGAGGTCCCGCACGTCGAGCGTCTCGCCGAGGAGGCCGGACTCGCGCATGGTGTCGGCGACCCGCTGGAGGTCGGTGGCCTTCAGCGTGGCGGGGAAGCCTCCGATGGCGAGGCCTGCCGCCGCGTCCGCGGTGATGGTGGTGTACTTCGGGATGATCGCGACCACGTTCGCCCGGTCGGCCGCGAGCGCCTTGGCCTCCGCCATCGCCTGCTGGAACGCCGCCACGGTTCTCGGGTTCGCCGCGGCGAACTCCGAGGTCACCGCGTAGCCGGCGATCGGGAAGTCCGCGGTCGGGCCCTGGGAGAGGTCCCACAGGAGCCGGGCGCCGGTGGACCGGCCGATGAAGGTGCCGAACGGCTCCACGACCACGATCGCGTCGGCCGTGCCGGCCTTCAGCACGCCCTCCATCTCCGGGAAGGGGAACTCCACGAAGCTCTCGTCCTCGTCCAGCTCGACGCCGTGCGCCTTGGCGGCCACGCGGGCCAGCATCGTGCCGATGTTGCGCTTGGTGTTGATCGCGAGGGTCCTGCCCTTGAGGTCGGCCATGGTCCGGATCGGGCTGTCCTTGGCGACCATGATCGTGTGCGTCCCGGGAGCGCTCCGGAAGCCGTCGGAGACGATCTTGAGGTCGACGACGCCCTTGGCGTGGGCGCTGAAGAAGGAGACGTAGTTGCCGAAGCTGATGTCCAGGCTGCCGCCCTTGAGCTTCGGGACGGCCTCCGCGCCACCCGCCAGGGTGCTCAGCGTGACGTCGAGACCCTGCTTCCTGAACAGCCCCCTGTCCAGCGCGATCTGCAGCGGGGCCGTGTCGACGACCGGCATCGTGCCGACGTTGATCCTGGTCTTCTCGGGGCCGGAGGCGCCCGCGGCCCCGGCGGGCTCCCTGGCGCCGCCGCATCCGGTGACCGCGACGAGTACCAGCGCCGAAATACCGGCAATGAACGCACGTGATCTCATGGATCCCCCCGGGACGCACGGCGTGAGGGAGCCGTGCTCCACCCGAGAATGGCAGAATTCCATGCACGTGCATAGCTATTTTACTGCCATCGTCAACGCCGAATGTCCGATCAAGAACACCGTCCGCGACAGGTTACGGGAGAGACAACCGGGCATGGGCACCACAGGATGCCATGGGTCCCACAGGACTTCCCGCGTCCCCTCGGGAGAAAGCACGGCCCTTGGGCGAAAGCACGGCCCCTCGGGCGAAAGCGCGATCCCTTCGGCGAAGCGCGGCCCGGAAAGGGCGCCTTTCAGGCGCGATTCGTCCGGGCGCGGTGACACCGATCGCGCGAACGGCGCCGGGACAGAACATTCGCCGCCACGTACGGATATGAACCGGGCACGGGGACGGCGTTTATTGTCAGGTGCCCTATCCCGATATAAGTGACGCGTTTATCGGCCGTCCTCCGCCGCGCCGGACACGGCTCGCGTCCGGCGCGCGGCCGGCCTGCTCGCCGCCTCACGACCGTCTCGCCCGTGGGAACGACCGGGACCCCGTCCCGGGAAGGACGGGGCCCCGCGCCGGGGTGTCAGACCCGGAGTGTGAGGACGTGCTCGACCAGGGCGATCAGGGTCGACTTCACCGCGTCACGGGATCGGGCGTCGGTCCGCACGATGGGGATGTGCGGGGAGATCGTCAGGGCCTCCCGCACCTCCTCCTCGCCGTGGATGTGCGATCCGCCGAACCCGTTGAGGGCCACGACGAACGGCAGGCCTGCCTCCTCGAAGTAGTCGATCGCCGGGAAGCTGTCGGCCAGCCGCCGGGTGTCGACCAGCACGATCGCGCCGATCGCGCCCTTGACGAGGTCGTCCCACATGAACCAGAACCGGTGCTGACCCGGCGTACCGAACAGGTACAGGATCAGGTCGCGGTCCAGCGAGACCCGGCCGAAGTCCATGGCCACCGTGGTGGTCCGCTTCGACGGTATGTGCGAGAGGTCGTCGACGTCCGCACTGGCCTCTGTCATCACCGCTTCCGTGGTCAACGGCATGATCTCGGAGACCGCACCGACAAAGGTCGTCTTGCCGACACCGAAACCGCCGGCGACGACGATCTTCGTCGACGTCATTCCGGCGTCAGAGCCTGCGAAGCCCACTGAGCACCCTTTCAAGCAGATTGAGATCCGGCTTACCCGCATCCAGTGACGGCTGGTGAATCTGCACCAGGCCCTCGGCCGCCATGTCCGCGATCAGCACCCGGGTCACGCCGAGCGGCATGCGCAACAGGGCGGAGAGCTCGGCGACCGAGCGCACCTGCCGGGACAGCGAGATGATCGCCTGATATTCCGTGGAGAGCGTGGAGAGTGTGGCGGGATCCACGCTCGCGAACGTCGCCGAGGAGACCAGAGCCTCGAGAGCGAGCTGCATCCGGGGGGCGGTCCTGCCCCCGGTCACAGCGTACGGGCGAATCAGTCGATCTCGCCCGCTCTTGGCCTGAGGCGTGCTCAGGGGGTCGTCCCCCGGCCCACGCCAACCTGGTGCGTCCATATCACCCCCCTATCGCTGTACCGACTGCAGCTCGGCACGGAGAGCAGGCGTGAGCGCCTGACCGGCACGTTCTGCGAGCAGGGTCATCTGGTAGGCCACGAGGCCCATGTCGCAGTCCGGCGAGGCCAGGACGGCCAGCGCGGAACCGTCGCTGATCGACATCGTCAGCAGGAGACCCCGCTGCATCTCGATCACCGTCTGTGCCACGGGCCCGCCCTCGAACACGCGGGAGGCACCCTGGGTGAGGCTGATCAGTCCGGCCGTGATCGCGGCGAGCTGGTCGGCGCGGTCCCGGGGGAAGCCCTGGGAGTAGGCCAGCGGAAGCCCGTCCGCGGAGACGATCACCGCGTGCGCCACCCCCGGCATCTCCTTGACGAACTCGGTGATCAGCCAGTTGAAGCCGCGGGCGGCCTGGCTGAGTTGGTTGTTCACTGCTGGTTCTCTCCCTCGACGGCGTTGGCGCGCTCACTCATCTCGGCGCGTCCCTGCCGTACGCCTTGCTGGAAACTGGACAGACGGCTGCGCACGCGCTCGGCCGATATCGGCGGCATCGGCGCGGCGGGCGCCGGCGCGGCCGTCGAGGCGGACCCGGGGACGAGGTTGGCCTTGGGCACCCGCTTGGGCAGGCCCGCCCCGGTCACCCCGCCCTCCACGGGCTTCTTGGCGACCTCGGCGGCCGCCCACCCCTGGTCGGAGGGGCTGCTCCACGGCTGCCTGCCGGTGGGCGCGGCACCGAGCGGATCGGCCTGCCGCGGGGCCTGCTGGGAGGCGACCTGCTGCGGGGCCTGCGACGGCTGCTGGACCTGCCGGGGCTGGCGCTGCGGAAGCGGCCGGCCCTGCTCGGGCTGCGGGGAGGAGTGCGAGATCTGCGGGATGTTCTGGGTCTCCAGTCCCTGCGGGCCCCGCCTGACCCGCTGCTCCAGCGGCCGCGGCCTGCTCTCGGCGGCGGACCTGGCCGCGGGCTGTGCGGCGTGTTCGGTGTCGGACCGGTCCGGCTCGCCCTCGCCGTCGTGGTTCTGCTCCGCCTCGGGGGCGGCCTGCTGGGCGGTACGGAACCAGTCGGACCCCACCGCCGCGAAGATCGGCAGGAACTCCTCGGGCTCGGGCTCGGTCGGGGAGTAGTCCACCGCGGGCAGGGCCTGGGTGCTGTCCATCGGTTCGGGCCGCCGGCCCGCCCACGGGTCGGCCGAGGACGGCTCCGGCCAGGCCGAGGGGAACGACGGCGCCGGGGTCGGCGCCAGCGGCGACGACCACAGGTCCTCCACCGCGGAGGCCGACACCACCGGCTCCGACCACAGGTCCGCCGACGTCTGGCCCGGGGCGGGCGCCGGTGCGGGCTGCCCGGGCCCGCCCTGGGGGGGGGGGGGGGGGGGGGGGAGGAGGGGGAGGGGGGGGGGGGGGGGGGGGGGGGGGGGGGGGGGGGGGGGGGGGGGGT
>NZ_JBVJIA010000032.1:62932-89012 GCF_055586505.1 Streptosporangium sp. NPDC050148
CACACCACCGCCCACATCCCCCCCGCCCAAAAACCCCACACCCCCCCCCCCCCCCCCCCCCCCCCCCCCCCCCCCCCCCCCCCGCCCCCCTCTCCCCCCCCCCCCCCCCCCCCCCCCCCCCCCCCCGCGCCCGCGAACGGGCCCGCGCCGGGCGCGGAGGCGAACGGGTCGTTGGCGGAGGCGAACGGGTCGGGATTCGCCGAGGCGAACGACCCGGCGTTCTGCGCCGAGGCGAACGGGTCGGGGTTCACGGAGGCGAACGACCCGGCGTTCTGCGGTGCGGCGAACGGGTCGGGGTTCTGCGCCGCGGCGAACGGGTCGGGACGCTGGGCCGAGCCGAACGAGTCCTGCCGCTGCGACGTGCCGAACGGGTCGGGGTTCATCGAGGCGAACGGTCCCGCGGTGGGGGCGGACCCGAACGGGACGCCGGACCCGCCGAAGGAGCCGGACGGCATGCCCTGCCCCGCCATGGCCAGCTCCGGCGTCGCGGTGGCCTGGGCCACCACCTGTGCCGGCAGCAGCACGACCGCGCTCAGGCCGCCGGTGTCCGGCCTTCTGAGCTGGACCCGGATGCCGTGGCGCATGGCCAGGCGGCCGACCACGAACAGGCCCATCCGCCGGGAGACCGACAGGTCCACCGCGGGGGGCTCGGCCAGCCGCCGGTTGGCCTCGGCCAGTTCCTCGTCGCTCATGCCGATGCCGGAGTCGGTGACCGCCAGGATGACGGCGCCCATCTCGTTGCCGTTGCTGGTCACCGTGATCTTGGTGTCCTGCGGCGAGAAGAAGATCGCGTTCTCCACCAGCTCCGCGACCAGGTGGACGATGTCGTTGACGGCCTGACCGATGATCAGGGTGCCCGACTCGACCCGGAGGTTGACCCGCTCGTAGTTCTCGACCTCCGACAGCGAGGCGCGGACCACGTCGCTGAGCGGGACCGGCTCGCTCCACCGGCGGTTCTGCTCCTGGCCGGCGAGGACCAGGAGGTTCTCGGAGTTGCGGCGCATGCGGGTGGCCAGGTGGTCCAGCTTGAACAGGCTGCCCAGCCGGCCCTCGTCCTGCTCGCCCTGCTCCAGGTCGTCGATGAGGTCGATCTGGCGTTCCACCAGCGACTGGGTGCGCCGGGAGAGGTTGACGAACATCGCGTTGATGTTGCTGCGCAGGCGGGCCTCGTCGCCCGCCAGCCGGATGGCCTCGCGGTGGACCTCGTCGAAGGCCCGGGCCACCTCCCCGATCTCGTCGCGGGAGGCCACCCCGATGGAGGGCACCTCGATGTCGGGGGCGTGGTCGCCCGACTCGCGCAGCACCCGGACGGTCTCGGGGAGCCGGCTGCCGGCCACCTCGAGCGCCTCGCTGCGCAGCTTGCGCAGCGGCCGGACGAGCGTGCCGGCCACCCAGGCGGTGATGAGCAGGATCAGCACCAGCAGGACCAGGATCGCGGCGCCGGAGATGATGGCGCTGCGCTGCTCGGCGCTCTCCATCTCCTGGCTGCGGGCCACCACCGCGGCGCTCAGGCCGCGCTCGACGGTCCGCATGCCGTTCACCTCGGCCGAGACGGCGTTGTACCAGGTCTCCGCGCTTCTGTTCCAGTTGATCCCGACCCGCTCCAGCGGCTTGTTCTCCCGCATGAGCGACATGACCAGGGTGCGGATGGCATTGGCCTGGATGATCTGCGAGCCGCCGACCACCTCGCCGAACTGCTCGATCTGGCCGGCGGAGGCGGTCGCCCGGAAGGCGTTCTCCTCGCTCTGCTGGCTGCGGTACGCGCCCAGCAGGTCGGCCGGGTCGTCGAAGTCGAACTTGCGGTCCAGGAAGCTGACCAGCAGGGTGCCCCGCTGCCGGGCGACCTGCTCCTTGGCCCGGCTCAGCGCGCCCAGCGCGAGCGCGTCACCGATGAGGCGCTCGTCGCCGCCGCTGCGGCCGAGGTCGTCGTGCAGGGTGATGAAGTCGGCGATCATCCGGCTGTACATGCCGAGGACCGCACGCGGCAGCACCCTGTCGTTGGTCATCAGCCTGCGCAGGCCGGGAAGACCGTCGAGCCAGCGGCGGACCTGGGCGGTCTCGGTACGGATGCGGGCCGCCTGGGACTGGTCGAGGGCCTCGACCGCCTCGACGACCTCGTCGGCGCTGCGGTCGACCACCTCGCGCTGCTCCCTGACCTGAGCGAGCCGGGCACGGGTGCCGCTGGCGATGTACCAGGCGGTGCGGTCGCGTTCCTCGGCCATCTCGTGCGAGAGCGTGCCGAGCGACTGGACCAGCGAGGCGACCTCGCTCATCCGTCGGTACTCCCCTGCCGTGGACAGGGCGGTGGTCAGCTGGAGGCCGGTGAGCAGTACGGCGGCGGCGGTCGGGAGCAGGATCAGCGCGACCAGACGGGGACGCACGCGCCAGTTCGCCGGCAGAAGGCGGCTGCCCACTCCTGACGTCCGGTGGTTCCGGCGGTCTTGTGTCATCACTGGCCTACGTAACCCCTCGCCGGATTTGGAAGCGGCGGAAGCAATTTGAGCACATCCTTTATGTCACTTCGAATGGAGTAAATGCCGACAGACTCCCACAAAAAGGATCTATCGGTGCAAAAATCTCAGGCGGGCCGGAAGGAATCCCTCACCTCCGGAGCCTGGTGCTTGATCATCAGATGGCGGGTCACGGAGTACTCCCCGACCGCCTCCTGGCTCATGTCCTTGCCGAAGCCACTGCCCTTGACCCCTCCGTGCGGCGCCTCCGAGGCGATGGGCAGGTGGTCGTTCACCCAGGTCACGCCCACGTCCAGGCGGTGCGAGACGCGCAGCGCCCTGGCCACGTCCCCCGACCAGACCGAGGAGGCCAGCCCGTAGGGGACGTCGTTGGCCAGCCGCACCGCCTCGTCCTCGCCGTCGAAGGGCAGGGCGACCAGGACCGGGCCGAAAAGCTCGCCCTGGACCACCTCGCTCCTCTGGTCGGCACCGGCGATCAGCGTGGGCGGGTAGTAGAAACCGGGCCCCTCACCGGGCACGCCCCCGCACAGCACCGAGGCGCCGTACGCGAGGGAGCGCTCGACGAACCCGTGCACGCGCTCGCGGTGACCGGCCGAGATCAGCGGCCCGATGTCGGAGGCCGGGTCCCAGGGGTCGCCCGGCCGGACGCGCTCCAGCGTGGCGCGCAGCGCGTCGACCGCCTCGTCGTACACCCCGCGGGAGATGTAGACGCGGGTCGCGGCCGTGCAGTCCTGCCCGGTGTTGTAGGTGGCGCCCATCGCCACGCCCGTGGCCATCGCGGCCAGGTCGGCGTCGTCGAAGACCAGCGCCGGCGCCTTCCCGCCGAGCTCCAGGTGGACCCGCTTCAGCGAGCCCGCGGCGCCGCGCATCACGGCGCGTCCGGTCTCGGTGGAGCCGGTGACGCTCACCATGTCCACGCCCGGGTCGGTGACCAGCGCCTGGCCCACCTCGCCGTCGCCCAGCACGACCTGGAACAGTCCGTCCGGCGCCCCGGCGCGGGCGAACAGCTCCGCCAGCCTCAGCGTGGTGCCGGGCGTCTGCGGGGCGGGCTTGACGATCACGGCGTTCCCGGCGGCGAGCGCCGGGCCGGCCTTCCACACCGCCATCACCAGGGGGAAGTTCCACGGGGCGATCGAACCCACGACGCCGACCGGGCGGCGCACCATGACCGAGGTGTACCCGGCGCTGAACACGCCCGCGCCGGTGCCGTCCAGCGAGCGGGCCGCCCCGGCGAAGAAGCGGAGGTTGTCCGCGGCGAACGGCAGCTCGCCGTCGCGGAAGACCGCGGCGGGCTTGCCGGTCTCGGCGACCTCCAGCCGGGTGAGCTCCTCGGCGTCGGCCTCGACCAGGTCGGCGAAGCGCAGCAGCACCCTGGCCCGCTCGGCCGGGATCGCGGCGCCCCACTCCTCGAACGCGGCCCGCGCCCGCCGCACCGCGGCCGGCACCTCGGCGACCGGGGTGTCGGCCGGCCGCGCCAGGGACTCGCCGGTCGCCGGGTTGATCAGTGTGCTGCCCATGGGACTTCTCCCGTCGTGGTGGTGCGGGGAGCCGTCAGGCTCCGGCCCGCTCGATCAGGTCGGCGGCCCTGCGCAGGCCGTCCCGCCCGCGGATCTCGGCGCCCGCGGCGGCGAGCCGCTCGCGCAGCGCGGTGTCGCCCAGGAGGCGGTCCAGCGCTCCGGTGAGCTCCTCGTCGGTGAAGGCGTAGGTGGACAGCCGCACGCCGTAGCCGAGCTCGTGCATGCGCTGCGCGTTGTCGTACTGGTCCCAGAAGAGCGGCAGCAGGATCATCGGCTTGCCGAAGTGCAGCGCCTCGGTGACGGTGTTGTTGCCGCCGTGCGTGATGACCAGGTCCACCTGCGGGAGGATCGCGGTCTGCGGGACGAACTCGGCCCCCCACATGTTCTCGGCCAGCTTGATCTCCTCGTGCAGCGGACCCTTGGAGACGATGAAGCGGTACGGGGTGGTCGCCAGCACGTCGATCACCCGCTGCATGAGCGAGACGTCCGCCGAGCCGAGCGAGCCCAGCGAGAAGTAGACGAGCGCGCCCTCGCGCGAGGCGAGCGGCTCCGGGATCTCGAACGTCCCCTCGGTCTCGCGCACCGAGGAGTCCAGCCGGTGCCAGGTGGGGCCCAGCGGGCGGGCGTCGGTGTAGTCGGCGATCTCCGGGAAGACGTACAGGTTCAGGTCACCCTCGTGGATGAAGTCCAGGTCGGGCAGGGGCGGGGCGCCCTGGGCGACGACCCACTCGTTGAAGGCGGTCCAGATCTCGCGGTGGGTGCGGTCGTACTCGGCCTCGAAGGCCGCCCACTGCGAGCGGTCCCCGGCGGGCAGCCCGGAGAAGACCGGGGCCACGCCCTCGCCGCGCACCTCCAGCGGGTTGCACGAGACGATGCGGACGAACGGCTTCCCGGCCGTCAGCAGCGCCGGGAAGGTGATGACGTTGTCCTCGACGATGACGTCCGGCCGGACGCGGTCGATGATCTCCTTCAACTGAGGCTCGCTGTACCTGGCGCCGTCGATAAGGGCGTCCCAGATCGGCTTGGTGACCGTCTCCAACTGCTCCAGCGTGGACTTGCGGTATTCCGGGGCGGTGTCCCTGATGAAGTCCTTCCAGAACTGCCCGGCGTCCTGCTCCTCATCCGACGGAGGCGCGAGATCGACCAGATCCTCCTCGAATCCAAGGGCCTCCAATTTCCCCTTCCACGAGGCCTCAGCTGCGAAGACGACACGGTGACCGCGCTTACGAAGAATGTCACCGATGCCGATGCAGTTGTTCGTCGGCCCGTAGGCACTCTCCGGCATGAACAGGATCGTGAGAGACATCACGCCTCCTTGCGTCTAGGGGGTTGTGGCTTTTGAAAAACGGTTGAATTCCCGGCTGGTAAAAACCCCGGAAAAGGGTCACTATGGACCCCGGTACAGAACGCCGTCCTCAACGGGTGGCCTTCGACGAGCGGGGGAGCATGACGCGCAAGGGAAGGGCGGACCGGCGCCTGGATCTCATCGCGGCCGCGCACCGCGCGATCATCAGGTACGGCACCGAGGGCGTGCACCTCAACCATGTCGCCGAGGAGGCCGGGCTCACCTCCGGCGCCGTCCTCTACCACTACCCCCGCCTCGGCGAGCTGCTGGTCGACGCCCACCACGCCGGGATGGAGCGCTTCTACGAGCAGAGGCTCAAGCGGATCGCGGGCATGCGCGACCCCGCGGAGAAGCTGGTGGTCACCGTCCGCTCCGGGCTGCCGCACGGCCCGGACGACCCGGACGTGCGGCTGCTCAACGAGCTCGGCGGGGCCGCGTCCCGCAACAGGATGTACGCGCTCCTGCTGACCACCCTCTACGACCGCCAGGTCTCGCTCTACCAGAGCATCCTGGACACCGGCACCGCCCTGGGCACCTTCACCCTGTCCGGTGACTGCCTGACCGTCGCCCGCAACCTGGTCGCGCTCGAGGATGCGTACGGCTACCGCATAACGGCCCGCCACCCGGTGATCGGCCCGCAGGAGGCGGCGGACCTCATCCTCGACTACGCCAGGACCGCGACGGGTCACCCGCTCAAGTCGTCTCATTGAGGGATCAGCACCCCGTCCTCGTCCGTCCAGCCCAGCGCCACCGGCGAGCCGGCCTGGACCCGCGTGGCCCCCTGCACGGCCGCAAGCACCGGCGCCGGGCGCCCGGCCACCAGGACCGACACGTGCGAGACGCCGCCGTAGAAGCTCACGTCGACGACCTCGCCGCGCAGCACCCCGTCGGTGCCCAGCCGCAGCCGCTCGGGCCGCACCGCGAGCAGCGCGGGCGTGCCGTCGGGCAGCATGGACCTGCCGGGAAGGATGCCGAGCCCGTCCGCGGCCAGGCCGACCGAGCAGGCCCGGCCGGCGAAGAGGTTGTTGGCGCCGACGAAACCCGCGACGAACGGGGTGCGCGGGCGCTCGTACAGCTCGACCGGGGCGTCCACCTGCTCGACGCGGCCGGTGTCGAAGACCGCGATCCGGTCGGCCAGCGACATGGCCTCCTCCTGATCGTGGGTGACCACGACGAAGGTGATGCCGACCTCGTGCTGCAGCCGCTTGAGCTCCAGCTGCATCTCCGCGCGCACCTTCTTGTCCAGCGCGGACAGCGGCTCGTCCAGCAGCAGCAGGCGCGGGCGTTTGACGATCGCGCGGGCCAGCGCGACCCGCTGCCGCTGACCGCCGGACAGCTGCTGCGGCCTGCGGGAGGCCATCGCGTCCAGGCCGACCTTCTCCAGCACCTCGCCGACCCTGCGGCGCACCTCGGAGCGGTCCAGCCGTTCCCGCTCCAGGCCGTAGGCCACGTTCTTGGCCACGGTCATGTGCGGGAAGAGCGCGTACGACTGGAACATCAGGTTGACCGGGCGGCGGTGGGCCGGCCTGGCGAGCAGGTCCTCGCCGTCGAGCGTGACGGTGCCCTCGTCGGGCGACTCGAAGCCCGCCAGGATCCGCAGGAGCGTCGTCTTGCCGCACCCGCTGGGGCCGAGCAGCGCGAAGAACTCGCCCTGCCGGATCTCCAGGGAGACGTCCGACAGCGCCGTGACGTCGCCGAAGCGGCGGCTGACACCCGTGATCTTCAGCATCAGGACAGGGACTCCGTCAGTCGGGTCATCCGCTGGGCCACGATCACCACGGTGAAGCTCACGAGCAGCAGCAGCGTGGCCAGCGCGTTGATCTCAGGGGTGACCCCGAAGCGGACCATTGAGTAGATGACGATGGGCAGGGTCGGCGTGGTGGGGGCCGCCGTGAAGAACGCGATGACGAACTCGTCGATGGACAGCGTGAACGCCAGCAGCGCCCCGGCCAGGATGCCCGGCGCGAGCTGCGGCAGCGTGACGCGGGTGAACGTGGTCAGCGGGGTCGCGCCCAGGTCCCTGGACGCCTCCTCCAGGGAGGTGTCGGCGTGGGTGAGCCGGGTGCGGACCACCGCGGTGACGAACGCCATGCCGAACACGGTGTGCGCCAGCAGCACCGAGTGCAGGCCCAGGGTCGAGCGGATCGTGGCGTAGAAGACCAGCAGGCCGATGCCGAGCACCAGGTCCGGCAGGACCGCGGGCAGCACGCTGAGCGCGTCCAGCGTCCGGGAGCGGGTGTGGCGGGCCAGGCCCACGGCGAGCAGGGTGCCCAGCACCGTGGCCAGCGCGGTGGAACCCGCGGCCACGATCAGCGTGTTGACCAGGCCCTCGCGGATCCTCTCGTCCTGGGCGAGCACGCCGTACCAGTCGAGGCTGAACCCCTCGTAGACGTAGGGGGACTCCCCGGCGTTGAACGACATCGCCACCAGCACGACGATCGGGGTGTAGAGGAAGAGGTACGAGAGCCAGAAGGGCACGTACAGCAGTCGGGATCTACGCACGTCGGGCACTCCAGGCCTGCAGCAGCAGCAGGACGACCAGCACGGCCAGCAGCGCCAGCACGAGGGTGGACCCGAACGGCCAGTCGCGCGCCTTGAGGAACTGGTCCCTGATCAGGTTGCCGACCATGATGGAACGGCCGCCGCCGAGCAGCTCGGGGATGATGAAGTTGCCGAAGCTCGGCACGAACACGAACAGGCAGCCGGTGAACACTCCCGGCAGGGTCAGCGGCAGCGTCACCGACGCGAACGTGCGCGCCGGCGAGGCGCCGAGGTTGGCCGAGGCCTCCCGCAGCTGCGGGTCCAGCCGCTCGATCGCCGCGTACAGCGGCAGCACCATCAGCGGCAGGTAGGAGTAGACCAGTCCGGCGACGATGGTGCCCCGGTTGTAGAGCAGCTCCAGCGGCCGGTCGATCAGCCCCAGGTCCAGCAGCGCGCTGTTGACCAGCCCGGGGCCGCTCAGCAGGACGATCCAGGCGTAGATGCGGATCAGGAAGTTCGTCCAGAACGGCAGCACGATCGCGACCAGCGCGACCGTCTTCCACCTGCCCGGCAGCCGGGCGATCAGGTAGGCCGTCGGGTAGCCGACCAGCAGGGTGATCAGCGTGGCGGCACCGGCCAGCTTCAGCGAGCCGACCAGCACCTCCAGGTAGAGCGGGTCCACCAGCCGGGTGAAGTTCTCCCCGGTCACCTCGTAGACGATCCCGCCGAAACGGCCCCTGCGGAACAGCGTGAAGGTGATCAGCAGCGCCAGCGGGACCAGCAGCAGGACGATCAGGTACGTCAGGCCCGGCCCCAGGAAGACGAGCCTGCCCAGGGCGCGCGACCGGCGCGTCCGTGACCTCACGGACGCGCCGGAAACGGTGGAACGTGTCACTGCTTGGTCGCGACCTCGGTCGCGAGCCTGGTGAACTTCACCGAGTCCTCGCCCAGGTCGATGATCGACTCACCCTTGAGCAGGTCGGACGGGGTCATCTGGAGCGGGGCGTTGTCGGCCTTGAGCTTGGCGTCCATGGCGTCCATGGCGGCCTTGTTCGGGACCTTGTAGAGGATGTTCTCCGCGGCCCAGCCGTGCACCTTCGGGTCCAGGATGTAGTTGATGAAGGCGTGCGCCGCCTCCTTGTTCTTGGAGGACTTCAGCACGACCATGGTGTCCACCCACAGGTCGCTGCCCTCCTGGGGCACCACGAACTTGATGTTCTTCTCGGTGGTCGGGCACCAGCCGTCCCACGCCTCGACCATCACGGCCTCGCCGCTCTTGAGCTTGTCGCCGAAGGTCGTGTCGTCGTAGCCCAGCAGCTTCGGCTTGGCCTTGAGCAGCTCGGCCTTGACCTTGGCGATCTCCTCGTCGCTGCGGGTGTTGACCGAGTAGCCCAGGGCCTTGATGGCGGGCAGGGCCAGCCAGCGCTCGGTGGTCATCATGGTGACCTTCTTGAGCGCCTCGGCCGGCGGGTCGAGGAGCTGCTTCCAGCTCGTCGGGGCGGTCTTCATCAGGTCGGACCGGTAGCAGATGCCGGTGGTGCCCCAGGTGTAGGGGACCGAGAAGACGTTGCCCTTGTCGTAGGAGAGTTCCTTGGCCTCGGGGTAGAGGTTCGCGAGGTTCGGGATCAGCTCGGGGTGCAGCGGCTCCAGCAGGCCGGCCTCGTTGAGGGCCTGGGCGTACTGGCCGGACACGAAGGCCACGTCGAGGCCGGTGTCGGCCCCGCTGGTCAGCTTCGCCATGGCCGCTTCGTTGGTGTCGTGGAGCGTCACCTTGAGGTCGGTCTTGAGCTTGCTCTTGACCTCGCTCGCCAGTTCCTTGGGGGTGTACCCGTCCCAGACGGTGATGGTGACGCTCTGCTTGGACAGGTCGGCGTTGGGGTCGAGCTGCGCCGACGAGGCACCGGCGGCCGGGGCCGCCGCGGTGTCGGCGGATTCCCCGCCACAGGCCGAGATCGCGAGCGCGAGGCCGGCGGCCAGGGCGGCGGCCGGAAGACGACGGATGTGAGTGCGGGGCACGGCCGCTACTCCTTAAGAATTCAGTGTAATTGGGGTAGACCGGCCGTAGGGGACACGGCAGACCAAAGCAGGAGTGTTGCAGTCAACATTAACTTGAGCAAGACTGCCCCCGACATCACCCCTGGAAAGTTTGATCCGTTTGTTAAATCCATGTTCAATCTGGGACAGGCTGGACACGGTTCCCGAGGCCGGCGACGGGCGGACCGCCGCCCTCCTCACCGCTCTGACCTGCGAGGACACCACTCCCTTCGCGGTACGGCACTTCCGGCCCCTCCCCGGCGAGATCGCCGGAAGTCTTTCAATCGACACTCAATCGTCATCGGCCGCCGGGCCCTCCGGAACGGCCGAGCGGGGCTTCGACGTCGATCAGACCAACCGCTCCGTGGTCGTCAGCGAGCGGGTGGTGGTCAAGTGGCTCACCCCGCCCGCGCCGTTCCCCCAGCCCGCCCCGGACGTGTTCGCGCACCTGACGTCGGCCGGTTTCACCGCGACCGCCACGCCGTACGCGTCCGTGTCGCGCCGCGGCGCCGACGGCACCGAGTCGCTGGTCGCCCTGGTCACCGCCTACCTGCCCGAGGCCAGGGACGGCTGGGAGTGGTGCGTGGACGAGGCCGCCGCCGGGCGTACCGGCTTCGCCGCCGGCCTGGGCGCCCTCGCGGCCGACCTGCACGCGGCCCTGGCGACCCCCTCGCCGACCTTCCCCGACCCGGTACGGCACGCCGCGCCCGTGCCCGCCCCGGGGAAGGGGCCCTGGTGGCTCCGGGCGGACGAGGCGCTGCGGGAGGCCCTGGCCCTGACCGGCGGCGAGGACGGCGACTGGCTGGCGGCTCGCGCCGATGCGCTCCGCGCCGGTCTGGCCCCGCTGGCCGCCCCCGCCGGCGCCGCCGCCGGTGGGACCGCCGGGGGCACGCCCACCGGCACCCCGCTGATCCGCATCCACGGCGACCTGCACGTCGGCCAGGTGCTTTGCTGGCGGGACGGGTACGCGGTGATCGACTTCGACGGGAACCCGACCGTCACCGGCGCCGACCCCTTCCAGCCCGCCGCTCGTGACCTGGCCCAGCTCACCACCAGCCTGGAGCACGTCGGCCAGGTCGCGGTCCGGCGCCGCGACGCCCCCGCGCCGATGATCGCCGAATGGGCCGCCACGGCCCGCGCCGCCCTCCAGGCGGCCTACCTGGAGCGCCTGACCGCCCTGGGCCACGCCGCCCTGCTGGACCGTTCCCTGCTCGGCGCGTTCGAGATCGAGCAGGAGTGCCGCGAGCTGGTCTACGCCGCCCGGCATCTGCCCCGCTGGCGCTACGCCCCGATGGGCGTGCTGCGCTCCCGATACCCGTGACCGGCGCCGTTCCCCCGCGACCCGCGCCCTCGGCGTCTCCGGGGTTCCCGGGGGCCCCGCCCGCGTCCTCGTCCCCGAGACCCGCGTCCCCGTCCCCGACACCGTCCCCGACACCGTCCCCGACACCCGGGGGACCCGTCCCCGCCGAAGGAGAGCACGTGATCCCCGACCTCTACCTCGCCGACCTGGAGGCCAAGCCCGCCGCGCTGGCCGGGCTGGCGGACGCCCTCGCGGCCGCGGACCCGTTCTCGGCGATCCCCGCGCGGATCCGGCGGGTGCTCCTGCTGGGCATGGGCAGTTCCCGCTACGCCGCCCGGGTGGCCGCGCTGCGCCTGCGATCGGCCGGGGTGGACGCGGTGGCCGAGTACGCCTCCGCCGCCGCCTCCTACCCGCCCGACCCCGGGACGCTGGTGGTCGCGATCTCCGCCACCGGCGGCAGCAGGGAGACCCTGGACGCGGTCGCCCGCCACCGGGGACGGTCCTTCGTGCTCGCGCTGACCAACGCCCCGGGCTCACCCGTCACCGAGGGCGCCGACCTGGTGGTGCCGATGCTCGCGGGTGAGGAACGCGGGGGCGTGTCCTGCCGGACGTTCCAGCACACCCTGGCCCTGCTGCTGGCGCTCGCCGACCGCCTCTCCCCCGCGGACCGCCTTCGCCCCTCCGGCGATCCGGCCGCTCCCGCTGACCCCGTCGCTCCGGCCGCTCCCGTCGCTCCCGGTGGTCCGGCCGCTCCCGGCGGTCCCGTCGCCTCCGGCCGGGACGTGCCCGGCCTGCTGCTGCGTACCGCCGAGGCCACCGCGGACCTGCTCGACCGGCGTGACGAGTGGCTGGCACCCGCGGCGGCCCTGCTCGACGGCCCGCACGGCGTCTACACGATCGCCCCGGCCGAACGCCTGTCCTCGGCCGAGCAGTCGGCCCTGATGTTCCGGGAGGGCCCGCGCAGGCCGGCCGACGCGTGCGAGACCGGCGACTGGGCCCACGTGGACGTCTACCTCACCAAGACCCTCGACTACCGCGCCGTCCTGTACCCCGGTTCCCGCTACGACGAGCAGGCCATGGACTGGATCCGGCAGCGCGGCTCCACCGTCCTGGCCGTCGGCGGCGAGGTGCCCGGCGTCGCGGACCGTGTCCGCTACCGGCACGACGACGAGCCCGACGTCGCGCTGCTGACCGAGACGCTGGTGGCCGAGCTCGTCGCGGCCCGCTGGTGGCTGGCCCAGGGCTGACGCCCGCCTCGGCGCCGGCACGCGGCTCGGCGGCAACGCGCGGCTCAGCGCCGGCGGGCGGTATGGCGCGCGGCTCGGTGCCGGTGGGCGGCCGGTGGGCGGCCGGTGGGCGGCCCGGTGCGCG
The DNA here is from genome assembly GCF_055586505.1 of Streptosporangium sp. NPDC050148. Classification (NCBI taxonomy): domain Bacteria; kingdom Bacillati; phylum Actinomycetota; class Actinomycetes; order Streptosporangiales; family Streptosporangiaceae; genus Streptosporangium; species Streptosporangium sp. NPDC050148. The sequence continues at coordinate 75,452 of NZ_JBVJIA010000032.1, forward strand.
GCGCCGGTGGCCCGCGCGTCCGTCACAGGCGGTCCAGGCCGTTGAGGACGCGTTCCAGCAGGTCGGGACCGGGCCCGGCAGCGTCGAGCCGGGGACGATGGACCCGTACCAGGCCCTCGGCCTCCATGTCGGAGACCAGGACGCGGGTGACGCCCAGCGGGACGCCCAGCAGCGCGGAGATCTCCGCCACCGAGCGGATGCGCCGGCACAGGTCGCCGATCAGGCGGTACTCCCGCGCGTAGGACAGGCCGAGCCGGACCCCGGCCGAGGTCGAGACCAGCGCCTCCATGGCGAGTGTGGCACTGGGAACGGTGCGCCCGCCGGTCAACGCGTACAACCGGACCAGCGAGCTCTCCTCGTCGACCGGCTCCCCGTACGCGGGACCGTGGCCGGAGGGGGAACGCTGCCCGGTCCCGTGGACGTCGCCCCACACGGTCACTCCTCCCGGTTCGTGAGCTCGTCGCGGGCCCTGCGCACGCCCCGCTGGAAGCCCGACATCCGCTCGCGCATCCGCTCGGCCGCGACCGGGGCCGCGTCCCGCTCCCGCGGCTGCGCCGGCCGGGCTCCGGGCCCAGGATGCGCGGGCTGTGCGGGCTGTGCGGGCTGTGCGGGCTGTGGCACCGAACCCGGCACCAGGTTGGCCCCGGGAGTGCGCCGGGGCAGACCGGCCGCGGTCGTACCGTCCCGCACGGGAGCGTTCGCCACCCGGGCCGCCCGCCAGCCGCCGTCACCCGGTGAGGACCAGGGCCGGGGCTCGGCGCGGGGCCCGTCCGGAGCGGCACCCGGACGCGGCGACGGCCCTGTGCCCGGACGGGACGGCGTCCCGGCACCCGGCTCGGACGGCGGGCCGGCCGCGTGATCCCCGGCGGGCGGAGCGACCCGGAACCAGCCCGACTCGACCGCCGCGAAGATCGGAAGGAAGTCGTCCTCCGCCGGTGGGACCCGCACCCTGGGCAACGGCCCGGTGTCCACCGAGTCCGGTCCATCGGCGGGGTCGTACAGGCCCGGGAGAGCACCGAACGGGTCGGCGAGGGGCGCGAACGGGTCCGGCGGCTCCCCGGGTCCGCCGGACGGGCGGAACCGCTCCACCGGCGGGCTCCACACGCTCGGCCCGGCAGACTCGGCGGCCCCGCCCCACGGGGGCATCGGCGGCGTCCGTACGCCGGGGCCGGCGGAGGTCACCGGCGCGGGGAGCGGCGAGCCCGGACCGTACGGGAACGACGGCCCGCCCACCCCCGCCGGGTCCCCGGGGAACGGCCCGGCCGCGTCCACCGGCCGGCCCGGGAACACTCCGGCCACATCCGCGGGATACCCCGGAAAGGGCCCGGCGTCGCCCGGGCCGTCCCCCGCCGGGAGGGCGGTCACACCCGCAGGCAGGGCCACCGGGGGCCGCGCGGGGTCGTCCGGCAGGGCCGTGGCGGGTGGCTGGACGAGCAGCGACTCCGGGAGCATGACCATCGCGGTCAGGCCGGAGCCCTGGGGACGCAGCTGGACGCGGATGCCGTGCCTGGAGGCGAGGCGGCCGACCACGAACAGGCCCATGTGCCGGGCCACCGAGGCGTCGGCGGTCTGCGGACCGGCCAGGCGGTGGTTGAACCGCGCGATCTCCTCCGGGGTCATGCCGATGCCCTGGTCGGTCACGGAGACCATCACGCCGCCGTCCCCGCCGATCCTGGTGCTGGAGACCGTGACGCGGGTGCCGGCCTGCGAGAACGAGACGGCGTTCTCGACCAGCTCGGCCAGGAGGTGAACCACGTCGCTCACCGCGGGGCCCGCCACGGCCACCTCCGTCCGGACCAGGTTCGTCACCCTGTCGTAGCCCTCGACCTCCGACAGTGCGGCCCTGATCACGTCCATGAGCTCGACCGGCCTCCGCCAGCGCCGCGCCACCTCCTGCCCGGCGAGGACGAGCAGGTTCTCGCTGTTGCGGCGCATCCGGGTGGCGAGGTGGTCGAGCCTGAACAGGTCGGCCAGCCGCTGGTCGTCGCGCTCGCCGCGTTCCAGCCGCTCGACCAGGCTGAGCTGCCGCTCCACCAGCGTCTGGCTCCGCCGGGAGAGGTTGACGAACATCGCGTTCACGGTGTGGCGCAGCCTGGCCTCGTCCCCCGCCAGCCGCACGGCCTGCCGGTGGACCTCGTCGAACGCCCGGGCGACCTCGCCGATCTCGTCACGGCCCGGCACGCCGATCGGCGACACGTCCGCGGCGACCTCACCGTCGCGCGACTCGCGGACCTTCTGCACGTACGCGGGCAGCCGCTCCCCCGCGACCTCCAGCGCCTCCCTGCGCAGCCGCCGCAGCGGCCCGACCAGGGAGCGCACCACGCCGACGGTGATGGCCAGCACGAGGACCAGCAGGGCCGCGACGGACCCGGCCACCAGCAGCGCGTGGCTCCGCTCGGCCTCACCGAGGTACCGGCTGCGCGCCACGATCTCCTGGGCGTGCCGTTTCTCCACCTCGCGCATGGTGTCGACGACGGCGCCGGCCGCGTCGTACCACCCCTTGGCGTCGTCCTTCTCCGCGGGGTCCAGCCCTCTCAGGGTGGCCCCCGAGGCCGCGCGGAGCCGGACCAGCCCGCGCAGGCGCTCGGCCCGGTCGGCGACGGGGCCGTCGACGGTCTCGTCGAAGAGGCGACGCTCGCGTGCGGTGGCCTCGGCGGCGAAGGCCGCGCGCTCGTTGCGCTCGGCGGAGACGGCGCCGAGGAAACGTTCCAGCCGATCCTGCTCGAACCGGCCGGCCACGAGCACCACGGTCAGCAGCGCCCGCTGGAACGACAGGGCCTCCTTGGCGCGGGCGAGCGCGTTCAGGGTCAGCGCCTGCCCGAACAGGACGTCGTCGGCGCTGCCCTTGCCGAGCTCGCCGTACACCGAGAGCAGGTCGGTGATGACCGCGGTGTAGGCGGTGATGACCGCGTCGGACCGCATGGGAGCCCGCAGAGTCTGGTCGCGCAGCGTGCGCAGGCCGTCCAGGCGGGTGATCACAGTCTCGATCTCGGCGCGGGTACGGCCGCTGACCTCCTCCGCGAGCAGGACGCCGCTGTCGCGGACGCGTTCGGCCGCGCCGTCGACCAGATCCATCTGCGCCCGTACGTCCTCCAGGCCGCTCGCCGGGCGGTCGAGGGCGACGAACCACGCGGTGCTGCCGCGTTCCTCGGCCAGTTCATGGGTGAGGGTGCCGATATGGCCGCAGAACCGGGCCAGGTCGTTGACGCGCCGGTAGTCGTCGGCGGCGCGCATCGAGGAGATCACCCAGGCGGCACCGAGCAGCGCGGCGGCGATCGTGGGCACGAGGATGAGCGCGACGAGCCGCCGTCGCACCCGCCAGTTCCGCATGCGCAGGCTCTCGCCCACCGCATGGATCGTGTATCCGCTCACCGAACGCTGCCTCTCGGTGGATGAACCTCCTGGCCGAATTCCCTGATTCCGGCAATTCGAGCACATATCAACCTGTGAGGCCAAGCGAACGCGAACCAACAAACACGCATTTTTCTTGAAATGCATACTTCAGCCGATAGGCCCACCCACACCGGAAGTACTAATTCCGGTTGACCCAATTCTCCGATGAGGTGTTTTCGGACCGGGAACCTCTTTCCCTCCTTTCCCGATCGTCACAGGAACACCATCGGCGCACTCCTCTTCGGCGATCACAATGGCGCGGTTCCCACCATTCCCCCGCGGTGACCGGCGGCGTCCGCCCTGGTCGGGCGCCACCCACCGCACCCGGCCCACGAGGTCACGCCCCCGAGGAGACCGGGACCGCCCCCGGCGGCACCGCCGGGGGGAACGGACCCGCGTCACGCGGGGAAAGGATCGCCGCCCGCGCGGGCCGGACCGGGAACAAGGGCGTCATCGGCGGTACGTCCCCGGCGGGCGGCGCAGGAAAGCCCCGGCGTCACCTCGACGCTTACACCCGTCGCCGGTCACCCACCGCCCGAAAAGAGCGGGCGGGACGAGCCGATTCCTCACCGGAGATCCGCGACGACGAGTTCCCGGCTCGCGATCCCGGCCTCCACGTCGAGGGCGTTCACGGGAACGGCGGGAAAGCACCGGCCGAGGTCACGGAACGCGCTCCGCGCCCCGTCCCGTCACCGGACCCGCCCTCGGACCCGCCACCGGACCACGCCATCGGCACCCGGCCGACGGCCCCCTCCCCGGAAGGCCCGTCCCCGTCCCGGCCCCGGCGTCACGTCCGGTTCCGGGACCTCCTACACCGACGTGCCGTACGCCGTGCGGACCCGCAGGACGTGCTCGACCAGGGTGATCAGGGTGCCCTTGACGGACTCGCGGGAGCGCGCGTCGGTCCGCACGACCGGGACGTGCGGGGCCAGCGTCAGCGCCTCGCGCACCTCGTCCTCGTCGTGGGGGAACTCCCCGTTCCAGCCGTTGATGCCCACGACGAAGGGGAGCCTGGCCTCCTCGAAGTAGTCGATCGCCGGGAAGCCGTCGGCCAGCCGCCGGGTGTCGATCAGGACCACCGCGCCGATCGCGCCGCGCACCAGGTCGTCCCACATGAACCAGAACCGGTGCTGGCCGGGCGTGCCGAACAGGTACAGGATCAGGTCGCGGTCCAGCGACAGTCGGCCGAAGTCCATCGCCACCGTGGTGGTGGTCTTGTGCGGCGTCAGCCCCAGATCGTCGACCCCGGCGCTGGCGTCGGTCATCACGGCCTCGGTGGTCAGCGGCACGATCTCCGACACCGACCCGACGAACGTGGTCTTGCCGACACCGAACCCGCCCGCGACAACGATCTTTGTTGACGTCAGGCCACCCTGGTTAGAGCCTGCGAAGTCCACTGAGCACCCTTTCGAGCATGTTGAGATCCGGCCGCCCCTCGTCGAGGTGCGGCTGGTGGATCCGGACGAAGCCCTCGTCGACCATATCCGCCACCAGTACGCGGGCCACGCCGAGCGGGACCCTCAGCAGCGCCGAGATCTCGGCGACCGACCGGTACGAGCGGCAGAGTCTGATGATCGCATCCTGCTCCGGCGTGAGCAGCGCCAGATCCTCCTCCATGATGAAGGAGGAGGAGACCAGTGTCTCGATCGCCAGATCGAAACGGGGTTCGGACCTGCCACCGGTGACGGCGTACGGGCGGAAGAGGGGCTCCTCGTCCCCGGTGGTGTCACCTCCGAGCACGGTCCCCTCCCGACGGCAGGCCGGACGCGGTCACTACCGGCCCCGGAAGGACTGCAGCTCGGCGCGGAGCGCGGGGGTGAGCACCTGGCCCACCCGCTCGACGAGCAGCGTCATCTGGTACGCCACCAGGCCCATGTCGCAGTCGGACGAGGCCAGCACGGCGAGGCAGGAACCGTCGCTGATGGCCGTCACCAGCAGCAGGCCGCGCTCCATCTCCACCACGGTCTGGGTGACGGCGCCTCCCTCGAACACCCGGGAGGCTCCTACGGTCAGGCTGAGCAGCCCGGCCGCGACCGCGGCGAGCTGGTCGGCCCGGTCCGCGGGGAACCCCTCCGAGCTCGCGATCCTCAGGCCGTCGGCGGAGACGCACACCGCGTGCGCGACGCCGGGCGTGCCACGGACGAACTCGGTGATCAACCAGTCGAACCTGCGCGCCTCATGACTCAGGGGCGTCACGAATCCTCCTCCTTCTCGTCCGGTCGCCCGGTGACGGTCTCGACCACTTCGGCACGGCCCCGCCGTACACCCTGCTGGAAGCTCGACAGGCGGCTGCGCACCCTCTCGGGTGAGAGCGACGGCACGGGGGAGGACGGCGCGACGGCGGCTCCCGGCACCAGGTTCGCCCGGGGGGTGCGCTTGGGCAGGCCCGCCGCGGTGATCCCGCCGAGCGAGGGGTCGCTCGCCGCCTGGGCGGCCCGCCACCCCGCGTCGGCGGGGGTGCTCCACCCGCCCGGTCCGTCGTCGTCCGCCCGGGCCGCCTCCCGGACCGGCCCGGAATCCGGCGTACCGGCCGAAGGGGTGCCGCCCTCCCCGGCGGCCCCTTCCCCCGCGTGCCGGTCCTCGTCCGGCGCCGTCCCGTTCACCCCGGGCCCGCTCTCCGTCGTCCCGTTCGCCGTCGTCCCGTTCGCCGTCGGACCGGGGAGCGCGTCCCTTCCGCCCTCCGGGCCCGGCCCCTCCGACGGCCGGCCCGGTCCCTCCCCGGCCGCCCGCTCATCCGGCTCGTCGGCCCGTCGGAACCAGGCCGACTCGATCGAGGCGAAGATGGGCAGGTACTCCTCCTGCTCGTTCTCGAACGGGGAGAGCCTCGCCGTGGGCATCGCCTCCGCGCTCCCGTCGTAGGGGGGCAGGTCCGGGCCGGACGGGACGGGAACGGGACCGTTCCCGCCGTCGGCCTGGCGCTCGGGAAGGGGCGGGCCGCTCACCGGGCCCGCGGCAGCCGCCCAGCCCTGCGGGGTGTGCTCCGCCGGCAGCGGGACCGAGCCGAACGAGGAGGCGTCCGGCAGGGACGCCTGCCCGAACGGATCCCCCCCGAGCGGGTGACGCCCGAACGGGGAATCCCCGGACGAATCGTGCCCGAACGAAGGATGCCCGGACGAGTCGTGCCCGAACGAGGGATGCCCGGACGAGGAGAGCCCCGAAGGCACCTGCCCGGCCGGTGGCCGCCCGTACGTGTCCTGCTCGAACGAGGGGTGCCCCGGGAAGGGCTGCGCCGACGTCCGGGCCGGGAGGTCGTACGAGGCGTCCGGCTCCGCGCCCCAGGAGGGGGTCCGCACCGGCCGGACCTCCTGGATCACGATCTCCGAGGGGAACAGCACCATGGCGACGAGGCCGCCCCCCTCCTGCGGGCGCAGCTGGACCCGGATGCCGTGCCGCAGCGCCAGTCGGCCGACCACGAACAGTCCCATCCGGCGCGACACCGACACGTCCACCACGGGCGGGTCGGCCAGGCGGCGGTTCGTCTCGAAGAGCTCGTCGTGCGACATGCCGATGCCCTGGTCACTGACCGCGAGCAGCGCGCCGCCACCCTCGATCATGCTGCTGGAGACCGTGATCCCGCCCTGCCGGGGCGAGAACTGGATGGCGTTCTCCACCAGCTCGGCGACCAGGTGCACGACGTCGTTGACCGCGCTGCCCGCGATCGAGATCGTCCGGTGCACCCTGACCTGGACGCGCTCGTACCCCTCGACCTCCGACAGGGAGGCGCGGACGACGTCGATGAGCTCGGCAGGCCGGGTGCGCCTGCGGGCCGGCTCGTGACCGGCGAGGACCAGGAGGTTCTCGGAGTTGCGCCGCATCCGGGTGGCGAGGTGGTCGAGCCTGAACAGGTCGGCCAGGCGTCCGCCGTCCTCCTCGGTCTTCTCCAGGCCGTCGATGAGCGAGATCTGCCGTTCGACCAGGGTCTGCGTGCGGCGCGACAGGTTGACGAACATCGCGTTGATGTTGGAGCGGAGCTCGGACTCCTCCGCGGCCAGCCGGATCGCCTGCCGGTGGACCTCGTCGAACGCCTTGGCGACCTCGCCGATCTCGTCGGTGGTCCCGACGGAGATGGGGGCGATCTCGGGCGCGCGCGCCTCACCGGAGAGCCTCAGGTGACGTACGGCCTCGGGAAGCCGGAACCCGGCGACCTCCAGCGCCTCGGCCCGCAGCCGGCGCAGCGGCGTCACCATCGACCGGGCGATGACGACCGTCAGGCCGAGGACCAGCAGGAGCAGCAGCAGGATCAGGGCGGACGCGATGATCGCGTTGCGCTGCTCGGTCTCCTCCAGCATGCGGGCCCGCAGGACCACGGAGGCGGCGACCTCGGTCTCGACCTTCCGCATCCGCTCCAGGATCGTGGAGTTGTCCGAGAACCACTGCCTGACCTCGTCGAAGTCCGAGAGCAGCCGCCCGGTGTGGTCGGGATCCCCGGCCAGGACGATCGCCCTGGCCTTGGTCAGCTCGGCCCGGTACACCCGTTCGTCGACCAGCGCGGCGGCCAGGAGCCGGGCGTTGGCCGGGCTCGCCTCGACGCTGAAGTCCGTCCTGTACTCCTCCATCCGGGAACGGGAGGCGATGAACTTCTCGACCTCCTGCGCGTTGACCAGCGCTGGCGCGTAGTACCCGGCCAGCAGGCGGGCGCGCTGCCGGGAGACCTCCTCCTTGGCGTACGCCAGCGCGCTGAGCGCGCGGGTGTCACCGATGATCTCCTCGTCGTCGCTGACCAGCGTGAGCTCCTCGTGGAGCCGGAGCAGCGGGGAGATCATGAAACTGTATCGTTCCAAACGCGTCGTGCCCGGCAGCCGGCGCAGTTCCTCCAGGCCCTTGAGCTGGTAGGTCACGTCCTTTGCCGCATCGACGACCCGGGACCCGTAGGAGTCGTCGATCGTCGCGACGGCGGGCAGCACCTTCGCGACCAGCGCGTCCACGGCCGCGCGCTGCGCGTCGGCGCTCTCCTTCAGGCTCGCGGTGGAGGGCTGGAAGGAGGCCCACGCTCCCTTGTCACGTTCCGATCCGAGGGCCTGGGCGAGATCGCGCAGGGCTCCCGAGTGCTCGGCCGCGACGGCGGTGCGCCGGTATCCGGCCACACCGTCGACGGAGGCCGCCACGCGTGTGCCGGCGAGCACGACGCCCACCGCGGTCGGCACCAGGATCAGGGCCGTGAGACGCGAGCGCACCCGCCAGTTCCTCAGGCCGAAGCGGGCGGCAGGCCGCCTGCCGCCGTCGGACGCCGGGGGCCGGGGGCTCTCGGATGTGGCCGTCGTCACCGCTCTCGCTACTCCTCAATCACGACACAAGTGGACAATATGAGACCACAAGGTCACGCATAAGAATCAGCAAAACCGACATACCGACTTTAATCGTTACGAAGGCGACGAGAAGTGGGCCGTCCCGCTCATCGCAGGGCGGCCAGCACCTGATCTCGCACCTGCGCCCGCTGGACCTCGTCGGTCAGCGGGCGACCGGCTCTGTCGACCACGTAGAAGACGTCAACCGCCTCTGCGCCGAGAGTCTCTACACGGGCAGCCCGTACGTCAAGGCCACATTCACCAAATGCTCTACCTATCCTCCACAAAAGCCCCGGACGGTCATGCGCGCGCACCTCGATGACGGTCGCCGTGTTCGACGCGTCGTCCACCAGGTTCACCCGAGGCGGCGCCACCGGCACCCGGGCCGGGCGCATCGACCTGGTCCTCCTGGCCAGGCGCTGCTCGATGTCGAGCCTGCCGGCCAGGACCAGCCTCAGATCGGCCTCCAACGTCGCCGGATCGGGCGGGGAACCGTACTCGGGGATCACCGAGAACTCGATCACCGCGGTCGTCCCGGCCGACGCGGCCGACGCGGCGCGGACCACCATCCGGTGCGCGGCCAGCACCCCGGCGGCACGCCAGAGCAGCCCGGAACGGTCCGGCGCGACCACGGTGACCGCTCCCCCGTTGACCCGCACGGCGCCGCCACCGTGACGGGCCAGGGACGCCTGCTCCACCGAGAGCGAGGGCGCCGGCCGCAACGGGGTGCCCGCGAGCGCCGAACGAACCCGGCGCACCAGGTCGGCGACCAGGGATGCCTTCCAGGAGTTCCAGGCGGCGGGACCGGTGGCGTGGCCGTCGGCCACGGCCAGGGCCGCCAGCAGTTCGAGGACCTCGCGCGAGCCGACCGCCCCGGCCACCCGGGAGATGGTCACCGGATCGTCCAGGTCACGGCGGGTCGCGGTCTCGGGCAGCAGGAGATGGTGGCGGACCACGGTCTCCAGGACCTCAACGTCCGCCGAGGACAGGCCCATCCGGGTCCCGATGTCACGGGCGACCACGGCACCGGTGGTGGAGTGGTCCCCGGGATAGCCCTTGCCGATGTCGTGCAGCAGCGCCGAGATGAGCAGCAGGTCCGGCCGGGACACCTCGCGGGTGAACGACGCCGCCCCGGCCGCGGTCTCGATCAGATGCCGGTCGACGGTGTAGCGGTGCACCGGGTTGCGTTGCGGGCGGTGCCGGACCCGCTCCCAGTCGGGCAGCAGGCGGACCAGCATCCCCGCCTGGTCCAGTTCCTCCCAGACCGGCACGGCCGCGCGCCCCGCGCCCAGCAGCGCCACCAGCGCGTCGCGCGCCTCGTCCGGCCAGGGGATGGGCAGCGGCGGTGACTGCGTGGCCAGGGCCGTGACCGTGGCGGGCGCCAGCGGGAGCCCGGCCTCGGCCGCCGCGGCGGCGGCGCGCAGCACCAGGACCGGGTCCTTGCGCGGGCTGACCCCGCGGGCGAGCACGACCTCCCCGCCGTGCTCGACGACCCCGTCGGCCAGCGGACGACGCCCGCGCGGCGTGGGCCCGGCCAGCAACCGGTCGACGGTACGCCAGGTGGCGTCGAAGGAGTGCCCGATCGTCCTGGCCGCCTCGGCGAGCCTGCGCATCAACGCCTCGGCGTCGAGCAGTCCGAGCATCCCGGCCACCGCGTCCTGCTCCTGCAGCACCAGCCGGTCGGCGCCGCGCGCGGTCACCAGGTGCAGGCCGTGCCGGACGTCGAGCAGGATCTCGTACGCCTCGCGGACCCTGGGCCCCGGGGCCGAGGCGACCCAGGCGGCCGCGACCGCCTGCATCGCCTGCACGTCGCGCAGGCCGCCGCGGGAGTCCTTCAGGTCGGGCTCCAGCAGGAACGCCAGCTCCCCGCTGGCCTCGGCCCGCTTGTCCGAGGCGTCGCGCAGCTCGCCCAGGCGGCGCCGGGAGTCGGCCCGCCACTCGGCGAGCACGATCTCGCGGGCCGACCGCGTCAGCTCCGGGTCCCCGGCCACGTGCCGGGCCTGGATCAGCCCGAGGACGGCCTTGAGATCCTCCCGGGCGACCTTGGCCGCCTCGTCCACCGTCCGTACCGAATGGTCCAGGCCCACCCCGGAGTCCCAGATGGGGTACCAGATCCGGTCGGCGATGCGCGCCACGTCGTCCCGCCCGTCGTGCAGCAGGACCAGGTCCAGGTCGCTGCCGGGGGCGAGCTCGGACCGCCCCAGGCTCCCGACCGCGACGAGCGCGACCCCGCCGAGGGCGCCGCGCTCGTCGTTTCTCGTCGTTCCCCCGCCTGCCCCGTACGGTGTGCCGCAGGCGGTCCGGACCAGGTCCGTCAGCCAGCGGTCGATGTCCGCGGCCCGCTCCCTGCGGGCCGCGGCGTACGAGCGAGTGTCGCCTCTCACCGGCTAGAGCGCCTCGGGTCCGCGTTCCCCGGTGCGGACCCGGACCACCGAGTCCACCGGGACGGACCAGACCTTGCCGTCACCGATCTTGCCGGTCTGCGCGGCCTTGACGATGACGTCGATCACGTCGTCGGCGTCCTCCTCCTCGGCGAGCACCTCCAGGCGGACCTTGGGCACCAGGTCGACCTGGTACTCCGCGCCCCGGTAGACCTCGGTGTGCCCGCGCTGGCGGCCGTAGCCGCTGGCCTCGCTGACCGTCATTCCCTTGACCCCGAACTGTTCCAGGGCCGCCTTCACGTCATCGAGCTTGAACGGCTTGATGATCGCGGTGATGAGTCTCATGCGTCCACCTTCTTAGACGCCGGGGTGGGGACCGGTCCGTTGACGGCGGCCACACCCGAGGAGTGGATGGTACCGAGGTCGTAACCGGTCTCGGCGTGGGAGGTGATGTCGACGCCGGTGATCTCTTCCTCGACGCCGATCCTGAAGCCCATCACCTTATCGATGATCTTCGCGATGATCCAGGTGACGATGAAGGAGTACGCGCCGACCGCGACCGGGCCGAGGATCTGCAGGCCCAGCTGCTTCAGGCCACCACCGTAGAACAGGCCCTTGCTCTGCTGGTCGAGGAAGGGGTAGGCCGCGAGGAAGCCCAGGGAGACCGCGCCGACCACACCGCCGACCAGGTGCACGCCGACCACGTCGAGGGAGTCGTCGTAGCCGAAGCGGTACTTCAGGCCCACCGCGAAGGCGCAGGCCGCACCGGCCAGCAGGCCGATGACCAGGGCCGCCCACGGGTCGACGAAACCACAGGCCGGGGTGATGGCGACCAGGCCGGCGACGGCGCCGGAGGCGACGCCGAGGCTGGTGGCGTGCCCGTCGCGGATCTTCTCGACCAGGATCCAGGCACCGGCGGCGACCGCGGCGGCGATCTGGGTGTTCATGAAGGCCAGACCGGCGGTACCGTCGACCGCGAGCTCGGAACCGGCATTGAAGCCGAACCAGCCGAACCACAGCAGGGCCGCGCCCAGCAGGACCAGGGTCAGGTTGTGCGGCCGCATCGGCTCCTTGCGCCAGCCGGCGCGCTTGCCGATCACGAGCGCGAGGGCCAGTGCCGCGGCTCCCGCGTTGATGTGGACCACGGTGCCACCGGCGAAGTCCTCGATGCCGAGGTTGAACAGCCAGCCGTTGCCCCAGACCCAGTGGGCGACGGGGAAGTAGACGATCGTCGCCCAGACCACGGTGAACAGCACCCAGGCGCCGAACTTGGCGCGGTCGGCGATGGCACCGCTGATCAGCGCGACGGTGATGATCGCGAAGGTGAGCTGGAAGGCCGAGAACACCAGGCTCGGCATGCCGGTGCCGTCATCCTTGGTGGCGGTGTCCACGAGGCTCTGCAGCCCGAGTGCGTCGAAGCCGCCGACGAACTTGTTGACGATCTCGCTGCCGTTGTCCGTGAAGGTCAGCGAGTGCCCGTACAGCACCCAGACGGTGGTCACGGTGATGATGCTGGCGAACGACATCATCATCATGTTCAGGACGCTCTTGGCCCTGGTCATGCCCCCGTAGAAGAACGCAAGACCCGGCGTCATCAGCAACACCAGCGCGGTGGCTGTGAGCATCCAGGCAGTGGTGCCGCTATCGATCTTCATTCGACGCGACCCTCCCTTACAAATGGCGTTTGGCCGGTTTCACAAGTCGCAGTGATCGCTTCCTGGGCTCCATCGACCGGCCGCGCACTGACGTTGCGCCACAGCGTGTTCTTCCACCGTTTCAGGGTGCGACCTTGCGTGTTTCGCATCTGTGAATCTCAGCTCCATGGTGTTTCGGGAGCGTTTCGGACGATACATGGCTTGACTTTGAGATGACCCGAAGAGCGCCTTGCGAGTGTTCCCTCCAGGTTCCGGCGACCGTGCGCGACCGGTTCCCCGGCAGCGGCCATTCCTTCCCTACCCAGGGGAGCGGCCCGGCGTACCCCTGGTGAGCAGTGGGGATCTCCGAACGGAACGATCACCCGGGAACGGCCGGATGGCTCGTCCCGTCGGTTTCCTTCGGGCATGTTCGGAAACGTCACACGGGGTTTCGGTCCTTGCTGATCCGCGCTCGGTGGTTTCGGTCTGCCGATCACCGTGGTTCGTGGCCGGTGTTCGTGGCCGCTGCGGTGGGCGGGTGTTCCGGCCGGCCGTTCGGGTGGGGCTCTGGTGGTCTCGGCCTTCGGCCGTTCGGGCGCGGTGGTCGCGGGCTTTTATACGCCGGCCGGAACACCCGCCCACCTCCGCTTCACGGCGTCGGTCGGTGGGGGTGCGGGCCGTAGTGGCTTTCTTTCGGGCCGTTCAGGGGGCCGTGGGTGGCTGAAGCGATCCGTACGGGCCCTTGAGGGCGGGTCGCCGTGGCTGAAGCGCGGGTGCGGAAAGGAGCGCAGGGCCGGGCCGCGTGAGAGCGGGTGCTCCACTGCGCCGCCCTTTCTCGCCGCACGACGCATCCACGAGGTGCAGGGCA